>JABDKX010000143.1 GCA_013001975.1 Saprospiraceae bacterium
GGTTGGACAGTTACACTTTACAATCATTTAGGATTTATAGTTGATGTAACTCAAACTGATGCATCAGGTTATTACCTATTTGAAGAAGTTTATCCAGCAAATTATTATATCGGGCTTACCCTGCAAGATGAATTTGTTCCAACAAGACCAGATCAAGGTGGATCAGACTTCTTGGATAACGATTTAAATAACAGCAATGGTTTTGGAACAACTTCCTTATTTAATCTAGATGATGATGAATATGGAAAAGATTTGGGTGTTTATGAATGTGCACAAATCGGTGAATTGGTTTGGTTCGATTACGAGGAAAATGATATAAAAGATCCATTTGAAAATGGCATTAATGGAATGAAAGTCGAATTGTATAAGTTAGGAGCCTTTGGATGGACATTGCACAGTTATGAATATACAGGTCACAAACCAAATACAGGTTCTGATGATGGATACTTTAAATTCTGTGTTGCACCAGGACGTTACTATTTAAGATTTGTTAATCCTCCAGAAACGCTTGTTGCTGTGAGACCTAACAGAGGAAATGAAGCATTGGATAGTGATGTGACCAATAGGTTTGGTTCAGGAACAACAGACGATTTCACAGTAATTTCAGGAGAAGAAAAATGTGATATTGGAGCTGGTTATTATCCAATGGGATCAATTGGTGATTACATTTGGATGGATGATAATGATAATGGCATGAGAGATTCAGGAGAACAAGGACTTGAAGGCGTAGTTGTCAATGCCTATAATACAATAGGTGTTCATGTAGCTTCTACTGTAAGTGATGCTCATGGTAATTATATGATTGACTACTTAGGTAAAGACGAATACTATCTGGAAGTTGAACCGCCATTAGGAATGGAATTGAGTGTTGCAAATGCAGGAGATGACACTTTAGATTCAGATATAGATAATTCAAATGGACCTAATACATCTAAAGTGTATCAAGTCAATCCAGGTGATCATATAAGCAATGTAGATATCGGATTGGTATTTGGTGCCTTGCCTTTGGAATGGAAAGACATTTGGGGAGAAAACAGAGATAATCATAATTATATAGAATGGACTGTGACTTCAGAAATTAATGTAAGCCACTATAATGTTGAAGTTTCTAATGAAGAAACAAACTTCGAATGGATGACAATTGGAAGCCTACCATTTTCTGAGACGACAAACATCGAAAATGTTTATAACTATGCAGATTATCAATCTAGAAAAGGCGCATATGTTGCATACAGAGTTAAGCAGATTGACTTAAACGGTCGATATTCATACTCAAAAATTGTAACGATCAATAATGCAAATAATGGAAATGTGAAACCAGTATTCAGCATTTATCCTAATCCTGCGGTTGATCAAATCAAAGTAAATATTGAGTTGCCTCAGTTGGTTGATAATTTAAGCGGACACATATATGATCAAAATGGAAAATTGATACATTCAAACATTTTAAGTAAGCACCAAGTTGACCCTGGTAAGTACACTTTTGATGTGAGCATTAACGCATTACCTTCAGGTGTTTATACCTTAAAATTAAATTTGGATGATGTTAAAATGATTGAGAAAATTGTTGTGCTTAAGTAACGAAAAATAAAAAATCAATTAAATTTAAACCAGAAGATGCAATTTCATCTTCTGGTTTTTTTTAAATTAAATTATGAGAACGTTCATATTAGTATTATTGGCAGTAAGTATGTTTTTTGCTTGTGGAAACGAAGAGAGTGATACCTTAATGGAAATAAAAGGTGAACCAGCTGAGCTAAGTATCGTAACCGGTGTTAACTTTTATGATGTTAATGGAAGTCCTATTGGCAAAATTGGAAATCCAAATACTTTAACAAATGAAAATTTGGCGGTACATCCGATCCCTGGTGATGGTAAAGTGACATTTCAAAATTTAAATGGAAATGGTTTAGACTTTTGGGTCCTACCTGTAGAAAAAAATAAGGATTTTGAAACTGTAGATTATAATACAATCAATTTTGATTATCCTACATCGATCTTGGATTCATTGCATGTTATGAGAGGTAATACAGACCTTACTTCTCTAAAAGTATCACTGGATTTTTTTGATGCTGGTTACTATAGACTTTTTGTGGAAGATCGTGAAGGCAATAAGACAATTGAAAACATTTATCACGATCCTGAGTTAACAGCAAATGAGATCATAGTATTTTTAAATTCAGAATTTTAGCTGCCTAGTTCCAAAGAGTCTATTGTTCCAATAGCATTGCCAGCTAAGCCTTTAATTGAACCATACATTCCTTTTGTGTTATGCAACACTTTTTGAATTTGTTTTTCTCGTTGGTTCCAAATTTTTTGCATCGCATTTTTTTCTTTTTGAAGGTCATTCTGCATTTGCGTAAACCCTTCAACGATGCCTTCAACTTGTAATTTGAATTCATTACTGGTCATATAATTATAAAGCAATTCCATTTTATCACCTTTGTTAAGATTAGATGCTTTAACGCCAGCTATTTTAATGATGGAGTCTCTTAAGACAAAACATAAGCTTTTAAATTCTCTAAATGAACAAATCCAAATACCATTTAGTTGACCCATACTGGTCATGTTTTTTGGATATGCTTGCGTCACAAGCACGCCAACATCAGCACCAATTCTTCTGATGTCTGTTTTAAATTTTTCTATCCATGCTGGTTGAAATTCTTTAGTACGCTTACTTTCATAGTATATTTTTCCACAGTTTGCATTATCTCTTGTTTGCACAACTTGAACACAATCACCACCGCGGGCTCCTTTTTTAATTTCTTCTATAAGGTCAAAAGGAAAATGTGTTTGCAAAAATTCTTCAATAGCCAACTCTTGAACTTCGCCTTGCAGTTGCATAGAACCTTGTTCTGATTTACGCTTCATTTCTTCGATCAACTTTTTCTGATCTTCAAGCATTTTATCTTTTTCTTTTAATTTTAATTCGGCTGATTCTTGAACTCTTTTTTTAATTAATTCTTCTTTAGCTAAAATTTCCTCTTGCATCTGTTTTTGCAATTTCAATTCAATATCCTTGGCTTGCTCTTGCATTAACCTTTTGGTTTTTTCGAGTTCTATTTCAGCATCTTTAAGCTTCATTACTTGCTTCGTCCTGCGTTCTAATTCTTCCTGTTGTGCTTTTATTTTTAATTCAAAATCTCCTTGAATTACTTTTTTTAATTCTGATTCTTTTTGACCTATCGCTTGGCTTAGTTTTTCTTTAAATATTTCATTTTCTTTTTTCTTCTTTTCTTCGAAAGCCAATGTTTGTGCTTTAAGTGCGGCTTCTTTGGCAGCGATTGATTGATCTAATCGAATTTTTTCTTTTTCAAAGTCAGCTTTCAGCTTCTGCTGAATTTTTCCCGATAAAGCTTGTTCTACATCAAATTGATGTTGGCAATTAGGACACGTTATATTATGAATATTATCCATTTGTGGTCTTGTTTATATTCAAAATTGAAATAAAGTTATTTATTCCAACAATTCAAATATTATTCACTTTTTATAAATCTTGAAAATTTATCAGTACTTAAGATTAGATAAAGTCTACATCAATTTCACTTGGGTTGGTTACCAATTTAAGCAACGCTTTTTGAACACTGTGACCTTCATAGGTTACCTTGTACAGTGTGTCGGTGATAGGTGCTGTTATATTAGCTGCTTTTACAATTCTATTTGCAAAATTTATCGTCCGATATCCTTCTGCAACCTCGTCCATTAATTCTTTTATTTCAGCGACTGATTTTCCAGCGCCAATATAACCTCCAAAAGTATAGTTGCGACTTTGCGTACTTGTAGCTGTAGCAATTAAGTCACCAACTCCAGCTGTACCTAAAAAAGGTCTTATTTCTGCACCAACTGCTTGGGCAATGTGAATCATTTCTCTGAGGCCTCTTGTTATTAAAAGTGCCTCCATATTTTTACCGAACCCCATGCCGTTTAAAATGCCAGAAGCGATGGCAATAATATTTTTTAATGCACCTGCAAGTTCAATTCCTTTTAAGTTGTAAGAGCCATAAACTATAAAATTAGCACTTGCCAAAACTTGCCTTCCCAGCTGAATAATTTCATCAAATTCTGAAGCAATAACAGTGGCTGCTGGCTGACCTTGTAAGATTTCTTTTGCCAAATTTGGTCCTGCCAATGCCCCAGTTCTTATAACACTTGTTTCCTGCATGATGACTTCAGACATGGTAAAAACCGTACGTTTAATTGTAGCGATGTCGGTTGCTGATTCAAATTCATCGGATACATCTAATCCTTTAGTGCCGTGAATCATCAAATGACCTGGCCCAACAAATGGCGCCAATTGTTTGATGACTTCTCTAAAATGTTCTGAGGGTAGTATTGGAAATATCAAATGACATTTTTTTCCAATTTCAGATAAGTCTGTAGTGGCTTTAACCCTCTTGTGTAAAGTATATTCTTTGATTTTGCCTTCTTGATTGATGCGATCTGCAACCTCTTGTCGACGACAGTAAATCAAGACATCAGTATTCTTAGATAGTATCCTAGCAATAGCAGTTCCAAAAGAACCTGAGCCTAATACACCTACAATTCTTGACATATTGATATTTTAAAAACAGTAATTTACTAAATTTAATTACCTTTTTCGTTTCTTTTTTTGAAGTTGGCCTTTACGCTTAGCTTGTACTTCTTGTTGTTGCTTCATCGCTTCTTCTAATCTGTTTTGAAAGCCACCTTTTTTCTTAGGTTTACTTTTCGCTGCCATCAATTCTTCGCGTAATTTATCTTCTTTGAAAACAAATTTCTTTGTTACCAGGGTTTGCGCAATATTAAACAGGTTACTAAAGAACATATAACAAGTTAATCCTGATGCATAACCGTTGAAGAAAAACAAGAACGTAATTGGCATTAAGTATTGAACATATTTCATTGCCGGATTCGCTGACATATCCATATGCTTCATATTATAATAAGAATAGGCAACAGTTGAAATGGCCCAAAGAATCGTAAATAAACTGATGTGAGAACCAAATGCAGGGATGTCCATGCCATTTGGTAACCAAGCAATGACATCAAAAGATGACAAATCTTTTGCCCATAGAAATGGTTCCTGACGGAAAGTTATCGAAGCAGGAAAAAACCTAAATAATGCATACCAAATCGGCATTTGTAATATCATTGGCATACATCCACCCAAAGGACTCACGCCATACTCCCGATAGATTTTCATAGTTTCCATCTGAACTTTCTGCTTGTCATCTTTATACTTTTCTTTCAATGCTGCCAGTTCAGGTTTGAGTGCACCCATTTTTGCTTGCGAATGCAACATTTTATACATCAAAGGATACAGAAGCATTTTTATAATGAAAATAAGCACAATGATAACCACACCTTTGCTTCCAATGAATGATGACAACCAATTAAACGCGGGTCGAATAACCCATCGGTTAATGGTGCCAAACAATGATCGTCCGAAAGGTATAATTTCTTCAAGACCATTATCATAGGCTTTTAATCTTTTAAATTCATTTGGTCCTATGTACATGCCAAATTCGATGGTCTCATTTCTACTTAAATTTAGGGGAACATCAAATTCAGATTTAAGAAGTTTCAAATCTTCATTCTCAATGTCAAGCGCTACAGTTTCATAAGTACTGTTTTCAAACTGTACGTTTTCTGCGATAAGAGAAGAATTAAAAAATTGATTGACATTGGAAACCCATTCAACTCTTTTTCCTTCCAGATTAGCAATATCATCAGATCTACAATTACAATAATCAGAATCTTCGTTAACTTCTTTATAATATACTGTTGTGTAATACTGTTCAAATTTAGTGTTCAATTCTATGCGGTCAAGATAATTGTGCCACTTAAATTTTAAATTTGGATTATTGCTATTTATAAATTGATCAAATCCTTCCAAATCCATTCTGTAATCCAAATGGTAAGAATTGTCTTTTAATGTAAAGACATGTTTGATAGATTTATCTTGGCCTAAATTTGCTGTTAGGGTTAATGTATTACCACTTGTATTTGGTGTAAAGTATAAATCACTACTGTTGACATTACCATTAGAAGTTGTAGGGATTAAGTATTCAAATTTATTTTTTTCATCTTCTAATAAGGCAAGCGCGTTTTTGGTTTGATTGTGATTTTCATCTTCTGTAATTTTAAAATGTTTTTTCAAAATTGCAGAGCTGATATGCCCACCTTTGGTATCAAAATTTATAGTAATCAATTCATTATCAAGAGAAACGATTGAAGATTCACCAATCATAGCTTCACTGAAAGACCCATAAGATCTGCTTAAATTTGCTTTTTTGATTGAATCAGGTAAAACAACGTCTGTCTGTGCTGTTGTGGTTGCGGGTATTGCATTAGGATTCTTTTCTAACAATTTTGCTTGCTCTATAGAATCCTGAACAAATTCAATGCGTTCAAGCTCTTCTGGTGTTGGCTTTGTGTAATTGAAATATGCTACAAAAACTAAAAACAATAATACGATACCTATACCTTGGTTCTTATCCATTTCTCTAACTTGATTTTATGGTATTTTCTTAAAAATCGGTGCAAAGGTACAATTTTGTAATATAGTTGCTATGAAGTCAAGAATAATTAATAAAACAGAGTGATTTTTCGACTAAATATGCTCTAAAGTCAATCAAATAGGGTCGAATTCTAATTATTGGATCGAATATATAAAAAGAGGCAACTCAAAATGAACTGCCCCTTTTATATATTTTTATGTTAGAATTATTGTGTTAATCGCACATCGCCATCTTCGATACGTATATCCATCCGTGCTGTTCCGATGATTTTTGTTTCCAATAGCTTGTAATGATCTTCATCTGTTATATAGTCATAAGCGTTTGAACGTGCATTGATATTACCATCATCACACCTAATTTCAATTTTGCCGCCACCAGATAATAGATTGATATCGATGTCTCCATCATCCATTTTAATTTTATAATTCGAATCAACATTCAAATGAACACCAATTTCAACATTGCCATCATATCCTTTTATATCAACATTCTGTGACCACAACTCATTTATATAGGCATCACCATCATCTAAAACCAATTCAAGATCTCCTTTGACTTCATTTAAATAAATGTCACCATCTGCTGTTTTAATTTTTGTATCAACGGAATGGCCATTTTTAAAGTTGAGATCGCCATCATCCATAACCAAATCAAGTAACGGCAATTCACAATTATGGATATTGATCTCACCATCTTCAAATCTCGTTTTAAATTCGGTATTTAAATTTGCTAATGCAATGTTGGCATCATCTGCTTTAATATTTAATCTAGGAGATGCGCAATCATAAATTACAATATCACCATCTTCTGTTTCCAATTTTATATCACCATTAATGCCTGTAATATCGTAGTCATCATCATCCCCTTCAATATCAAGTTTTACGTTATGCGGAAGATGAATTTTGATAGTATACTTTTGGATATTCAGATAACCAATGAAGCTTGTATTATTCCCTTCTCTTACTTCCGTTACATAAAGATCACCACCTTGTTCTTCGACATCGAAATAAAATTTTTGGTTTTTAGCAATGTTGCCTTTCGCTTTACGCAATATTTCTACTGAGACATCAGATCTGTTGGTTCCCAAAATTGTCACATCTGCATCATTAGAAGATAAATGTAAAGTTCCACCTTCTGATATTTTATGTATCTCATTATACGAATACGTAGTTTGAGCAGTCACAGCAGCAGAGATGAAAGAAAAAACACAGAGGAATAGTATATTTTTCATATTTAGTTTTTTTGATTCTACATAAAATACGAAATCCACATTGTTCAAGTTACAAAAAATTAGATAAAAAAGTATCTGAACCCAATGTTGCTATTAAATGACTTTGTATCGCTAATATTAGAGTTATTGTAATTTAAATTTGAATTTATATTTCCAAAGATAGAGAGTTCAGGAGAAACAAAGTATCTGATTGATAAACTGTTATTAATACTGGTAATAGTAGCATCCGTAAATTCAAATGATCTGTGACCTATTGCATTTTTAAATTGGATGAGTGTTCTTCCAGTAGGAAAATAACTGACAGCAATAGCATTGTTAATATTATAAATGTCTTCAGTCAAGTTATACGATGCCTCAAAATTATTTGACCAATGCCATTTTTGATTTATTGCTTTGTGGTATCTAAATTCCCCGAAGGCAAGGAAGTCGACATCTTCGTTTTCTATTTCAATATTTGATCGAACACCTGCTTGGTAAAGCAATCCATTATAAATTAATGAGGGTCTTTCAAATCTCAATGCGTCAATGGCATTGACTATTTCATAATGAGTAGATAATGGAATGCCGATGGCTTCAAGTTCGTTTAACGCGTTGGTCGTATTTTCTATACTTCTGTATCGATTATCCAATTTATTATTGTAATCATTTGTTCTCAAAACGTCAGCTAATGAAAACAATCTGTCTTGTTGATACCCTGCATCTGTTTGCGTTTGATTTTGAATTCGAATGGCTTGGTATACAGTGGATACATTTTCTAATCGCCCCTTACCTAAAGACAAACTTAATTCTTGGAAATCAGAATTCCTGTTTATACCATCGATCTCATTTCTTAACAGTACAAAAGAATTAACGGAAGCACCAACAAAAAGTCCTCTTCTTTCTTTTAAATACTTGGTTAAATTATAGTCGATTCTTGATAAAAGGGAATAGTTGGTCTGCGTTCCTAAACCCAGTTCCTCTTGGTCAAGATATTGAATATTTACTTCAGGAGAAAAGCGAATTTCTTGAATTGACAATTCAGATACTTTTCTGTGATTATAAAAACCATCTGTCTCAAAATTGAATTCAGATTTTATGTTGTTAAATGAGTTTTGGGAATCGAAGGAAATTGAAGGACTGACAAAAAGCCGTTCAAATGTACCGTCTGGTTCATTATAAGCTTTCCAGTCAACTTGTGCATTAATGGAAGTCATTGAAAATAATAGGAATAGGAATTGACATAATTTTTTCATGGTTGTAATATTTGATTGTTAGTAATAATCAAATATACTTTTCCAAGCCCAATGGTCAGTTAATTTAATGTTAATCTTAAAAATGAAAAAGTTAATTTCAATCGTCGTGGTTAATATCTCTTAACGTTTAAATGATTCTTCACACAATTTGTTAAAAGAGATGAAATGAAAAACATTGAAACATTGAATCATTATCCACATTATTCATATTAGTCACATTGAAACAATGTTTCACTAAACTTCTAATTTATATCCAACAGCGTGGACATTCTTAATTTGAATTTTTGGATCTCCTTTCAATAACTTTCTAAGTCTAGAAATAAAGACATCTAGGCTTCTGCCTACGATCACACCTTCATCTCCCCAAACGTCTGATAATATTTGAGATCTCGTTAAAACTTGATTAGGTTGAGATGCAAAAAAGTAGAGTAATTTATTTTCTCTAAATGTCAAAGTAAGTTTTTCTTCTCCATTAATGAGTATTTGATTTTTTGGGTCAAAATTAAATAGTCCCAATTTAAGTTTATTCGAATCATTTTCATTTTCTAGTTCTGGCTCAATGCTTTTATAAAACAGGAAACCTAAGCCTATTAATACAGCGGTGATAGTCAACGAAATTGAAAAGAAATTTGAATTATCAAAGTTTTCTTTATTACTAAATTGAATAAAGATATTTGCACAAAATTCTTTTTGATCTCTCGTGGCACACACGTTATTGCCACTGGCAACGGATGCTTTATTAAAGCCAAGTAATATTTCATCGGTTTCACAATCTTTAACCATCAATTCGTAGGCATCCGTAATGTTATAATCGTTAAATGCATCTTCAACTAAATTTGGAAGAGACGCATAATTAAAATGGCTGTTTAGTTTAAGTGTAAAACCGAATGTTCCATTATTACTGATAGGTGGAATTGTTGAAGTAGAGTCTTTTTCCTCCAATAATAAATTATGCCCTGTTTGCCTTAACGCCAGATTTACTTTGTTGTTAAATTCAATGTCGCTATTAGCTAATGATGAGTCATTACTAATGCAGATTAAACATAAAACAACAATACCTTTTGTACTTAATTTTTTCAAATTCATATATGCAATTTACATTCTTCTTTTGATTAAAAACGTGCTTTTACACTTCATTTACATTGTTTTACGCTAACTTTTGGCAATTTAACATCAATTTATAGACCTTATGAGTAATTGTTCTCATTTTGATAATTAATGAGTAAAATTTGATTTATGAAATTAACCTACTTGTTTGCCTTAATTTACGTACTGATTTTGATGTCTTGTCAATCTAGAAAAGAGACAACTTCTAATGCTGTATTTTCAAGTGAAGATAACCTGCAAATCGCCCAGCAGATGATGGCTAATGAAAAGTATGATTCAGCTGTGATAAACATTAATAGGGCATTTGAAAATGGATATCAAAATCCAATGCGCATCATTAATGATGCTGAATTTCAAACATTAGTTAATGATCCTAAGTATCGTGTTAAAATTAGAGAATTATTAAGCGAATTCGCAATTGAAAGTAAAGTTGTAATGATTTCACCATCTGAAGCAGGTAAAGAAATTATTATAAGAGGAAAAATTATAAATGAATTAAATAATCAGCCCATTGCAGATGTGCACATTGAATTAATCCAAGCAGATAGGAAGGGTCAATATTTTAATGAAAAAACGAAATGGAATCCTAGAATCTTTGCATATTTGAAAACCGATAAGATGGGAATGTTTGAAGTGAAAACTATTCGGCCTGGAAATTATGAAGATGATAATGGAAATACTGTACCTTCTCATGTTCATTTTACTTTGAATAAAAAAGGATTCAGATCTTATGGCAGTGAATTTGTCTTTGAGGATGATTCCATTTTTAAAGAAGATGGTAATATTGAAAATGTACCTGTAGCTAAACTAGTTAAAAATGCTCCTCTCAAAGAATATGAGGTTGTCATCGCGTTGCAAAACGAATAAAGATATTATAAATGATCTAATGGCTTAAATGATCAAAATTATCTACTTCAGTAAATTCCCCAAAAGGCAATTGATTTAATAGGATGTTACCAATACGAACACGTACCAATCTCAAAGTTGGAAAGCCAACGGCTGCACTCATTTTTCGCACCTGTCTGAATTTGCCTTCTGTGATTGTTACAGAAGCCCAGCTTGTAGGTCCATGTCGTTCATCTCTAATTTTTTTTAACCTTGGTTCAAGTTTAGGAATGAAATCAAGTTTCTCCGCTTTACATGGTAATGTCAAATACTTTTGTTTGCCTAAGCTTATCGTAACACCGCTTCTTAATAGATTAATTGCTTCTTCAGTTATCAAGCCATCCACTTGGATATAATATTCTTTTTCTATTTTTTTACTTCTAACTTCATGGCTGACCTTGCCATCAGTTGTAAGAAAGATGAGTCCTTCTGAGTTTTCATCTAATCTGCCAATAGCCATTGTGCCTTCAGGAAAGTCGTGCAAAGAACCAAGGAGTTTTTTATTCTTCCTTTTATTTTGATTACTTACAAACTGTGAGATATAACCAAATGGCTTATTAAGTATAAAGTGACGATGTTTCAAATTAGAATCAATGATCAATTTGTTAAAGTAAGAACAAAAGTATCAAATCTTATTCATCAATTATTTGTTGACCTAATCAAATCTCGTTGCATAAATTCTATCAGCTTCATATTTCCATTTACAAGGTTTTTCCCATTGTACCAATTTATCGTTAAAGAAGAATAAATAGTAAGACTCATAAGTTGAATCTCCCAAATAAGGATGCTTTGTGAATTGCAAAACTTCGATTGTCCCGTTCTTGTATTGTTTTGCACCAACAATATTGTCAGGTATTTTCTTAAGTATAAACTGGACTTCTTCTTTAGACATCCCCATCTCAATATCATCAAGTCGAAGTTTTTTGTAATAATGATTAGGCAAACAAGAAGTAAGCAGCAAGAATAAAGTAGCGAGTAATAATGTACAAATAGTTTTCATAGTTGTAATTTTTTAGTGGTTTTATAAATATAGTGCCGTAGGATAAGAGATAAAACAGACTGGCTGTGGTTTAACAATTGTATAATTGTTAAGAGGAAGTGTTAAAACCGTTAATAGATTCTTAACCAAAATCATTAATTGTGATAGGTATTGATTTTCATTTAATTCAAAACTGTATTTTTGACGCATGGTTAAAGAAGTCCAGCTAAAAATTTCTCCAACTTATATCAATGATCGTTCTTTCATTGGCGAGAAGATTAAGAAAAAACTAAGGTTGAAGAAAGACGCAGAATTCAATTTTAAAATTGTTAAGAAGTCTATTGATTCAAGGAAGGAGCCTTTTTACTTGATAAAAATATTGGTAGGGTTTAAAGAGGAAGTGAAAAGTGATGCGGACTTAATCTCCATAAATTACAAAGACAGCGCTCAAGGTAAAAGCGTGCTTATAATTGGAGCAGGACCAGCTGGGTATTTTGCTGCTCTTGAATGTATTGAAAATGGTCTGCGTCCTATCGTACTAGAAAGGGGAAAAGATGTTCAAGCCAGAAGAAGAGATCTGAAAGCTATTCAGCAAGACGGAATCGTTAATCCGCATAGTAATTATTGTTTTGGAGAAGGAGGCGCTGGAACATACTCAGATGGGAAGTTATATACGCGATCAAAAAAAAGAGGGAAGATCATAAAATCCTTGAAAATATTAGTTGATCATGGGGCAAATGAAGATATTCTAATCGATGCGCACCCACATATTGGATCAAACAAATTACCTAAGATCATTGCTAATATCCGTAAGACTATAGAAGCACATGGAGGCGAAGTTAGGTTTGGAAGTTACGTGACAGATTTTATTTTTAATAATAGAATCTGTGAAGGGGTGGTTATAAATGATGAAGAAACTGTCCATGCAGATAAAGTTATACTTGCAACAGGACATTCAGCCAGAGATATATTTCATGCATTGCATCGTCATAATATTCATTTAGAAGCCAAGCCTTTTGCAATTGGTATTCGTATTGAACACCCGCAAGCATTGATTGATGAAATTCAATATGGACAAAATCCAAGAGAAGAAAATCTTCCTGCGTCTTCTTATAAATTGGTATCTCAAATAAATAATGTAGGCGTTTTCTCTTTTTGCATGTGCCCAGGAGGATTGATTGTTCCAGCTGCTACTGCACCAGGGGAAATTGTAGTCAACGGTATGAGTTTGTCTCGACGCGATTCACCTTTTGCAAATTCAGGAATAGTCACTGCCATTTCAAATGAAGAATTAAATCAAAAAGGTTATAAGGGTGTTTTTGCAAACTTGGATTTTCAGAAGGAAGTTGAGCAAAAATTATTTCAATTTGGAGATGGATCGCAAAAAGCGCCAGCTCAAAATCTTATTGATTTTATTAATGGAAAAGAGATGTTGGCATTAAATGATACTTCTTATATTCCTGGATTATATCAAGCACCCTTACACGAATTGCTTCCAGATTTTGTCTATGAAAGATTGAAGCAAGGCATTCTCTCTTTCAGTTTAAAAATGGATGGATACTTTACCGATGCTGCTAATGTTGTTGCGACTGAAAGTAGAACCAGTTCTCCGATTAGAATTCCACGTAATCCAGAAACTTTAACCCATGATCAACTGGATAATTTTTATCCATGTGGAGAGGGCGCAGGTTTTGCTGGAGGGATATTATCAGCAGCTATGGATGGACAACGTGTTGTCAAAGCTATTGTTAAGTCTTTAGCTTAAATTGAGACTGCTGATTTATTTACCTTTTTTAAGTAATTTAATATTAACTCTTTTATAAATGGTCCTTTTAATCTGTGACCAAATCCTTTGGTTGCAATAAATTTACCAATGGGCCAATTGGCTGCAATGTCTTCAGAATCTTTAAAAGGCAAGGTTTTATCTTCCTTGTCATGAATAAGTAATCCTCTACAAGTTACTTTTTTAATCAAATTGTCTGAATCAAAATAATCTAAATCATGTCCATAGGTACGAATGAAATTTTCTCGAAATCCTTCTCTTACTTTGTCATTTAGTTTTAAGAAATCAAAAAACTGATTCATAAAATCTTGTAATTTTCCAGTCGGCGCTAAAAGAATCAAATCTTCAAGATATCGAGGTGTTGTATTTTCGCTTGCATAAATAATCGCAGCATATGCGCCAACAGAATGGGCAATAATTAATTCTATTTTTTCTTTCTCTACCATACTTTTTATAGCATCTGCATATGCAGTTGGAGAAAATTTCTTGCCAGAAGATAATCCATGCGCCGGTGCATCCAAAGCAAATACATTGTAATTTAGTTTTTGTAAATCTTTGATGTACGGACGCCATCTGTAGCTGTAACTTTCCCAGCCATGAAGTAATAATATTTTCTTTCCAGTTTTAGGCCAATTGTAATAGGCAATGCTTTCGCTACCAACTAGTAAATCGCCAGCCTTATATTTCAATAAGTAAGCTTTATTTGATGATGTTATTTTTTTTCCTCGTGGCTTTTGAAATACGCGCATGGCCGCATTAGCTGCTTGCTTTTTATTGAAAACAGATAAGCCATTTATAAAATTGGAATAAATGAAAATGGTAAGTTTGACTACAAGATTCTTCAAGATATTAATGTTTTAAATATAAAGGACAAAGTAAGCCATCTAAAGTTCAATGAGATACTAGGGTTTTAACTGATTTTTGAGGGCTTTATTTCTCAATTAGTCTATATTTGCCAACTGAATCCAATGACCTAGCAATAGGAAACTTTAAAATCCTGAGTATGAAAAATACTTCTGACCTTATAGGTAGAATTTTAATAGGCTTGTTTTTCTTTTATGAAGCCTTTGATACAATGGTTTTCTTTGATGAAACGCGAGAAACGTTAACTTCTTATGGCATCGAATTTGCCCAGGATTGGCTTATCGTGGGTTCTATAATTATTCTTTTACTGGGCGCCATTATGGTTATTATTGGTTATTATGCCAGTATTGGTGCATTACTTCTCTTTATTTATTGGTTTACATTTACTATGGTCGTCTATTCTTTCTGGAATGATGCGCCAGACGTAAAAGGATTACATATGAAATCGTTTATGCGTAACATGTCATTATGTGGTGGGTTGCTGATTATGGTCGCCAATGGTGCTCGGAATTGGGGTGTAAAGCGAATACTTCATGTACTGCGTTTACCGAAATAATTTAAAATGAAAAATTTCGATTGGTTGTTGTTTGATTTGGATAATACCATCTTGGATTTTGATAAAAGTTCTAAGGAGGCATTTAAATCGCTCATTAACCATATTGATAATTCTTTAGATGCACATAATTTATATCCAATCTATCATGAAATCAACCTTGAATATTGGGAAAAAAGAGAAGCGGGTAAAATTTCTCATACAGAATTAAAATGGAAAAGATGGCATGATTTCTTTGATGCACATGCTATAGATTTTGACCCGCACCATTCAAATGATCTTTATTTCGAAGGTATAAAAGAGAATCCGTTTTTTGTAGATCATGCTGATACACTTTTAAATGAAATTCAGGATCATGAAATGATGATTATAACTAATGGCTTGTCTGAAGTTCAACGGCCCAGAATTGAAGCTAAGAGATTACAAGACTTCTTTGAACACATTGTCATTTCTGATGAAATTAATGTGGCAAAACCACAATCTGGTTTTTTTGAACATTGTCATGACTTAATAGATAATCACCAAAAGGATCGGGTATTGGTTATAGGTGATACGCTTAAGTCAGATATATTAGGTGGAAATAATTTTGGGTTTAAAACATGTTGGTATAACCACTACGACAAACCAAACAACTCTGGTATCGAACCAGATTTTTCAATTCATTCAATAAAAGATCTTAAAGAAATTATTTAATGTTCAAAAGGATGTATGATATGGCCACATGTCTTACAAAATATAGCATCATTATCATGTTCATCTTGCATACAATATGAGCAGACTTGAGTATTAATCTCTTCTTTCTTCTTTTTCTTTCTATAAACTTTGGCAACTTCAGAAGAAACGATACCGGTAGGTACGGCAATTACAGCATAACCTAATATCATAATGATAGCTGCGATAAATTGACCAAGCGGAGAAATTGGTGAGATGTCTCCATATCCTACAGTCGTTAAAGTAACAATAGCCCAATACACAGATCTTGGAATACTATCAAATCCTTCATTACCAGCAGCACCTTCAATCAGATACATAAATGATCCAAAAATCGAAACTAAAATGAGAATGAAAAACATAAAGACAGTCAATTTGTCTCTGGATTCTTTTATGGCTTTGATTAATATTTGACCTTCAAACAAAAATCCCCCTAATTTAAAAATCCTAAATACCCGTAGTAACCTGAGCGCTCGGATAACCATCAAACTTTGTGTTCCTCCTAGGAAGATACTAATGTAGGTTGGTAAAATTGATAATAAGTCTACTATTCCATAGAAAGAAGTCATATACTTTTTTGGACTATGAACAGTGTAGATCCTTATAAAATATTCAATTGTAAAAAATATGGTGAAAATCCATTCAAGTGTGATGAAGATATCGTGATATTTTTCATTTAATTCCGGAACAGTTTCCAGCATCACAATAATGATACTGGCAAGAATGAAAATCAATAGGGCAATATCAAAAAGCTTACCTTCTTTGGTATCGGCTTCAAAGATTATTTCGTATAACCTTTCTCTAGATTTACTAAATGTAGTGTACTTGTTACCTTGATTCTTAGACATATTGAATCAAATATCGAAAAAAAAAAAGAAAACTACACATCAACCAGTTTCATGGGATTACAGAGAAAAGCTTTCTCGGCTTTTGGAATGACCCTGGCTCAATCATTAATTTGAGTATGATGTATAGTTTTCACAATATATGGACTCCGGTTGTCTCGTCGTCGCAAACTCTAGAATACAAAGGTAAGACTCGGTTTCACATTAACGAAAATTGTAATGGGTATTTTTCGCATTATTATTTTATAAATATATGTATGTCATATATTTACACATAAGTAAATTATGTAATATGTTATTTTTTATTGAATAATAGTCCTAGTATTCTTGGTATAGTTGGCGTTTCTCCTTCATCAAAATACTCTCCGAGATGGACCATTTTTAAGCCAATGGCGTCAGCTTCATTTATAAATTCTGATATATGGTGCGTGTAGCATTCCAGCTCAAAAACACCTGATTCCCCTTCAAATCTGGCTTTAGACCCATGATATTGTTTAAATGGATGTAATTCACCGATATAAACGATGCCATTTGGCGTTAAATAATTTGAAACATTTTGAAAAATATCAGAAAGTGATTCTATATGTTCCAGAACCAAACTAAAAGTTATCAAGTCAAAAGATTGGTTTTCAAAAGTCCAAGATTTAGTAATATCAGCTTGGATAAAAGATACTTTATCAGATTTAATTTTCTTTCGTGCGACTTCTAGCATTTTTTCAGAAAAATCTACGCCCGTTATATGGGTACTATTGTCACCTAGCCATTCCGTATTTTTTCCAGTTCCACAACCTATTTCTAAAGTTTTATTAAAGTGCCTACCTTCTAATAATTCGCGCATAACTTGTCCTTCCAAGTCTCTTGTTTTATTCTTATTGGTGTCATATTGAACTGACCATTGGTCATACGCTTCATTGATCTTCATAGATTAAAAATAGAAATTTAATTGTGCAATAGAAAGTGAGGAACTGAAGCCCAGATTAAAATTTGAAAAAGCGCAATCCTATATTAAATGTATTGGCAAACCTGCCTGGTGTTTGATCAGCAAAGTAAGTGTAGAGAATTTCTAATTCAAGAAATTCTGTGACATAATATTTGGCTCCTAAACCCAATTGTGCGTAACCATCAATTTTTATATTGGTATCCTTATTTGGGGCATATGTGAAAATTGGCTTTGCTGCCACATTTGCAAGGGCATAAAATGTTGTTTTTGGATTAGGGAAGTAACTATAAATGGCTGTAACCGGCAATTGAATTTGCATAGTATGGTTAAAATTTCTTTGAACACCCAGCCTGATGTTTTCAATGTGAAATCCAATATCAAAAAACAGTCTTTTTTTAACAGACAGTTCTTTTTCAATAAAAACGTTATTGAATATTTGTAGGTTTTCAAAATCAAAATATCCAAATTCAGAATTGCCTTCCGCATTATCAACAGGCACAAAATAAATGCTGTGTAAAAAATTGATATGTCCTTTATTTTTAAATGGCTGATATTTTATTCGTGGTCCTATTCCTGAAATACCTGCTCTAGAAAATGTCAATACCTCATCGCTAAAATGGAATTTTTCATTTTTTAAATTTAACGCGCTGAAAAGTCCAACATTGCCTTGGTTTACACTTCTTAATTTAACATCAAATCCCCAGTTGATATTTTTATTAGTGCCAATTAGAACTTGGAAGAAAGAAGAAAAAAAATTTGATCGTAAACCATCGTCTGATTGCGTATAGTAATTGTTGAAAATTTTAACCTCAGCCCCTCCTTTTTTATATAGCTTAGTAGGGTAGTAGATTAAATATTCATTTGCATTAATATCATTTAACGACCAGTTGTACAGCTTGTAATCTACTTTAAATTTTGATAGATCACTATCTGGTAAATAAGTTCTTATAAACTCCCTAACGCCTTCTTCACCATCAAAACTATCAGCATACCAATAAAATATTCTTGATAAATTAACCCTTTGATTTTCTTGATCAAGTTCTAAGATAGTTGGACTACTGAGCGCATCGGATACTTTAGCAAGAATATCTTCATTGCTTTCAATAAAATATATGGGTGGACAACTTTTGGCTGAGCAACTTAACAGCAAATGAGCTGCTGGAGAATCCATCTTTTCGATTATTAATTCTTCCAATTTGTTTAAACTGATTTCTACATTTCCTATCATTTGTTCAATGGTAAAGAAATCAGGAATGTCTTTAACTGAAGTAATGGGGTAAGCTTCAAAAACATTACTTATCGATAGAAAATTATAAGCGTTAATTAAAAAAGGAATATCCGAAAAAGTACGAAGATCTTTTATTGGCACATTTTTCAAGGCTTCATTTAAAAGATCAATATCACTTTTATCAATTGCTTTGTAATCAATATTGTTGCCTATGACATAAGCAGAAATAAAAGACTTGAATTTAGTATTAAAGGCATTCTGTTGCCCAATTAAATTTAGGTTTAATACAAGAAATAAAAATGTATGACAGAATATCCTCATTACTAAACGATAGTGATATACAAGATTAATTATTTTTTTGGAGCAAATGAGATCGAGAAAGTCCGATAGATTACAAAGATATCAATTCGTATACTTTATCTAACAAATGTATATTGGTTATCGTCAGATAGCGATTCTTCAAATGTATAGTTTTCGTAATTAAATCCTTTGAGTTTTTCCAAGTTCGTAATTTCTTCCTTCACAATATATCGTGCCATCAGCCCTCTCGCTTTTTTAGCTGTGTATGAAATAAACTTCAATTCACCATTTTTGTATTCTCTGAAATTAATATCAAGAATTGGCGCCTTTATGGATTTTCTATCTATAACTTTAAAATATTCTTGCGAAGCTAAATTTATAATGGCGCTGTGTTTATGCTTACTAATGGCTTTGTTAATTTCCTTTGTGATCTTATTTCCCCAAAATTTATACAGGTTGCTGCCACGTTCATTTTTTAATTTGGTTCCCATTTCCAATCGGTAGGGTTGCATTTTATCCAAAGGATTCAGAATGCCATAAAGTCCTGATAATATTTTGATATGATCTTGTGCATATGCTATTTCTTTTTGATTCAATGTATCGGCTTCTAGTCCCAAATAAACATCGCCTTTAAACGCCAAAAGTGAAGCTTTGGAATTTTTATCAGTATATCTTGAAGAAAATGTCTGATATCTGTCAAAATTGAGGTTTGCTAAGTTATCTGTGATATGCATCAATTTCATCAAATCCTGAGCACTTTTTGTTTTTAGGATTTTAATCAATTCTAAGGAGTCTTTCCTTAATTTAGGCAGATCTACAGCTTCAGTCTCAGTAGGGCTGTAGTCTAAAGTCTTAGCAGGCGATAATAAAGCTAACATAAATTTAGATTTTAAAACGAGTCGCTAATGTAATTCAAAAAAAAATACCCCTAGAACGAATTCCAGAGGTATTTTTCATGAGAAGTAAAATCTTATTTACCGCCACTGCCACCAAGCATACTCGGCTCAGCTTTAGGAACTGATTCTTCTTCTTCAGCTTTTAATATATTTCCAACAACTTTTAAAACATGAGGGTCAGAGCCTTCATTCGTTGTTACTTTAACAGTTTTATTGATTTTACCCAATCTGTTAGTCGCATATCTGATTTCAATTTCACCTGATTCACCTGGCATAATGGGTTCTTTTGGCCATTGAGGAACTGTACAACCACAACTTCCTTTACAGTTTTTAATAATTAATGGTTCTTTACCAGTATTAGTGAATTTAACCACTCTTAAAGGTTCTCCATGCTGCTCAATCGTTCCATAATCAACTTTTGTTGATTCGAATTCCATAACTGGGCCATCAGGATTAACTTCCTTCTTTTGATCAGGATGCGTTATTTTAGTTGGTGTAATTTGCGCACTTAATCCTAATGCAAAGAAGCAAACCAATAATAATGTAAGATATTTTGACATAATAATTTTTTTATCTTTTGTAATTAAATATGTAGCAAAGTTAAGATTAATAACTTCAATATGAAACTAATAATTCTTTAATAAGACGTTAATTTTTGGGGAAATTCAAGGTATTTAGCTACTCTAAAGCAAATATTAATCCGAAATCATGCCGAAAATATTATTACCTTTGCAATCCCTAACAATTTAACCTAAACCTGAAGTGAATGATAGATTTGCCTAGTAGTCTTACCAACCCAGATACTGCTAATAATTCTACATCTAAATACAAAAAAACGGTTTTAAATGATTTTTGGTTGGCCAATATCAGTCGACAAGCCAGCCTGCTTGGAAGAAGAGAAGTATTAACAGGAAAAGCGAAGTTTGGTATTTTAGGTGACGGAAAAGAAGTTCCTCAATTAGCCTTATCTCATTTCTTTAAGAAAGGCGATTTTAGATGTGGTTATTATAGAGATCAAACTTGGATGTTTGCTCTAGGCTTGAGTGATGTTCAACAATATTTTGCTCAACTTTATGCAGATCCTGCCAATGATCCTTTTAGTGCTGGAAGACAAATGAACAATCATTTTGCAACACCTATGATAGATGGTGATGATAATTGGTTGAAGCATGCTGATATGTATAATGTTACCAGCGATATTTCTTCAACAGGTGGTCAAATGGCACGTGCGTTAGGAATTGCTACAGCCTCTAAAAAATTCAGAGATATACCAAACTTAGATCCTGAAAATCATTTCAGCAGAAATGGTGAGGAGATCACATTTTGTTCAATCGGAGATGCCAGCACATCGGAAGGTATTTTTTGGGAAACATTGAATGCAGCAACGGTAGCTCGGGTTCCGCTTTGTATCGTTGTATGGGACGATGGATATGGTATTTCTGTTCCTGTAGAATTACAAACAACTAAAGGCAGCATTTCAAAAGCTTTGGAAGGTTTTTTAATTGACGAAGAAGACAATGGCATCCTCATTTATACAGCCAAAGCATGGGATTATTCGGAGATGATCAATGTTTTTGATAAAGCCACTCAAAAAATCCGAAAACAACACAGACCAGCCCTTATTCACATCCAAGATTGTACGCAACCTCAAGGTCATTCAACTTCTGGCTCTCACGAACGATACAAGTCTAAAGAAAGACTTGAGTGGGAAATCGAATATGATGGCATTTTGAAAATGGAAGAGTGGATTGTTTCAAATAGCATTGCAGATCAAGAAACGCTTGATTCAATAAAAAAAGAAGCAAAGACATTTGTAAAACAAGAAAGTAAAAAAGCTTGGAAAGCCTATCAAGAAAATATCATTGAAAAACGGGCAACCCTAAAAAACATTTACAATTCACTGTCATCAATTACTGAGCTTGCTGAATTGTCATCTGATTTAGATAAAATGTTGGAGCCCACTTTTGGAGAGGTGCTTTCAAACGCTAGAATATTAGGTCATAAAGTCAGAACATTAGGATATGAAGTGCCAGAGGCACTATCTTTATTTATCGATGAAGGTAAGCAATATGGACTTGATAATTATCACACATATCTTTATAGCAATACAGACAAATCTGCGATTAATATACCAATAGTCGACAAGGCATTTTCAGAAAACAGCAAAGTGGTTAATGGTTATCAAGTCATTAATACTTTCTTCGATAAAGCTTTTGAAAAGTATCCAAATACATTTGCATTTGGTGAAGACGTAGGAAATATTGGAGATGTCAATCAAGGTTTTGCAGGCTTGCAAGACAAGTATGGGGCAGATAGAATTTTTGACACAGGAATTCGAGAGTGGAGTATCATGGGGCAAGCAATTGGAATGGCCATGCGTGGTTTAAGACCTATTGCTGAGATCCAATATCTTGATTATTTGATATATGGTTTAGCTCCGTTAACAGATGATTTAGCTACCTTAAGATATCGGTCCAATAATCTTCAAATGGCACCTGCAATCATTCGATCTAGAGGACATAGATTAGAGGGGATTTGGCATGCAGGTTCTCCTTTTGGATTAATCTGTGGCAGTTTAAGAGGAATGCATGTTTGCGTTCCTAGAAACTTTGTTCAAGCTGCAGGCATGTATAATACGCTTCTTAAGTCTTCAGATCCAGCCATTGTAGTTGAAGTTTTAAATGGCTACAGGATAAAAGAAAAAATGCCTGATAATATTGGAGAGTATACAGTGCCGTTAGGTGTGCCAGAAGTTATTGTAGAGGGGGATGATTTAACGATTGTAACTTATGGCCCAAATGTACGTTATGCTCAACAAGCAATTGAAAATTTGCCAGGATTGTCAATTGAATTGATTGATGTGCAAACACTCATCCCTTTTGATCTTGAACACATCATTGTTGAATCCTTGAAGAAGACAAATCGTATCCTATTTTTAGATGAAGATGTCCCTGGAGGGTCAACCGGATATATGATGCAAAAAGTGCTCGAAGAACAAGGAGGCTATTTTCATCTGGATGCCAAACCGCATACACTTTCTGCATCTGAAAACAGAACAGCTTTTGGATCTGATGGTGATTATTTCTGCAAACCACAAGTCGAAGATATCATGGATGCTATCTTAAAAGTACTTGAAGAATAATTGAAAAGGCAGTCATAATTGATTGCTTTTTTGTTCCAACAATACATGGCTGCTTATTGATTATTTTCTTTCTTTTTCCTTATAAGTTATGAATTAATCATTTTCAATAAATGATTTATAAAAATCATTGTCATAAGTGGTTACCTTTTTTAATTATTACCATTATACAAACGAAACCAAGAATGTAATGCTATAATTAAGAACATGAAAATCATTTTTACACTTATACTCGTTTCAATTTTCTATGATTGCCATTCAAATAATTTTGATGATTTCATAAGAAAAACGATAGATGAGAAATGTGTATTAATTAAAAGCAGAAACATTGTCGTTCATACAATAGAAAATGAAATCAGGGATTTGGAAGTTTTATTATACCAAAACCAAATAATTCTGGAAAAGAAGGTGGATGTTTTAATAGAGATACTACAATTAGAAAGATCTTTAAAAAATGCAATTGCAACATTTGATATGAAGTTTGTGAAATTTCGATATCAGAAAGGTATTGAGATTTTAAAGATGGTGTATGAAAAGATATTGTCCCTTGATCATCATTTCGGAACCTTGAGATCGTTTCAAGACATTGCCTTAATGAGTAACCCAAACTCATATCCTGAATTTGTAAAAATTAAAGAGAATTTAAAAAGTAATACCAAATCTAAAGATCCGATCAGGTTGCCAGTGTTTTTAGATAATAATCCACTAATATCAATGGGTTATGCTGTTGTTTCATCATTTTTTGGTACCGGCGATAAACAAAAACGGCAAGGGGAAATGGAGAAAATATCTTGCCTTTTGGACTTTACACTTTCCATGCAATCGGATTTGAAGATAATATATTATGAAACCGATTATTTGAAATTAAACAACCAAGAATTAAAAGGAAAGTGTATTCAATTATTTAAAGATTATACAAAGGTAATCGGCTATAAATTTAGTTTGGATTATTGCAGAGATATTGATGATTGGGATAATGTGATATCGTTATTGGACGAGACAATCCGAACCCTTAATAATTATTCAGATCAGCCATTTAGCCAAGAGCAAAAGTCTATTAAGCATAATATAAATAATCTGGAATTCAGTATTGATCGATTATTGGGATTTATTAATGAGTATTCGTTGTTTATTTCACAAGGCGAAAAGTATTATCACAAATTCCTATCAATATTAAAAAATTATGAGCATAAGGATATTTGTATCAGCCAATTACCAACGCAATATTTGGAACTAGAAAATGAAATTTTACAATCGATAGATAAATTCGAAACTGCCTATAATGTTGCAGAACTTAAGGGCACAAAATTAAGGGATCTCCTTTACGGAAGTCCAGAATAAAATATTGGCCTAATTGGTATAAATCAAGATGAATTGAAAGATTTATAAATGAAGATTTAATTATTTAAATGATTTTTAAAATGGGCAAAAGCTGAACACCCAGAGCAACTTCTATTAGTGCAAAAGTTAATCGAACATAGTAGGCAAGGTCATTCTGATTCGCCTTTAAAGAATTGGGAATTATAAATTTTATACTATGAAAACTGTATTAAGTGTTATGTTATTTGTTCTTTATGCTATCGTAATGAATTCTCAAGATTTGACGAAAAGTATTCAAGAGAATTATACATTATCCGAATTGAGCGTCCGAAGTTTGAATGCTTCAAAATACGTTCGTCAAATTAAAATGACTGATTATTCGAAATCATTAGGTATCCAGAAATTTGCATTTTTAGATGAAGCATTTAGCGATGAAGGTGCAGGAAATGATTTGGTTGCCAATGATGGAATTTTTACCTCTATTGAGTCTTATGATCATAATTCAAATGTAAAATATCAGGGCCATTTGAATCCAATAATTGTATCTAATTATCTTTTCTATACAGAGCATTTTCTGCACAAAGAAGAATTGAAAAGCATGAATGGTGACAAGGATGGTAAAGGTGTAAGTGTTGAGGTTGAAGGCGAAATTTGTTTTTGTGGATGTGAACGTTGCAGTTGTTTAGCTTGTAAATGGTGGGACGCACCTGGGTGTTGGTATTTTTGTGATGGAATAAAATTCAAAATAGTAGTTAACTGGTAAGTAAGGAGTATTATTTTATGTATAATAAATGATGTCCAATTTCTTAATTAATTGGACATCATTTCAAAACTTTATTATATGACTAAATATGAAAATATAAAAATTAAGAATTGGTGGATTGTTGTCTTAATGACTATTGGTCTGATTATTGGCAGCCTTGCATTTGCAGGACTTTTTTATAAAGGCCCATTTTATTTTGGCAGAATGCCTGTTGAGTTGATTCGAAATACATCTGTATCCCTCTTTGTCATATTCTTAGTGCAAAAAATGAAAGTTTTTGATTTTAAACTGCTTTTTAATTTCAATAAGTGGGTTTATTTAGTGCTTTGCATATTTGCTTTAATAATTATGAATAATATATATGTCGATATGGGCGCTGGACATGAGCTGCCTATCATTTTTTATGAAGTGGGACACAATATGTCAACTGGCTTTTATGAAGAATTATTAATTCGCGGAATTATTCTCATAAGTTTGCTTTCTAGATTTAGTGTCTTTAAAAGTGTTTTGATTTCTTCATTGTTGTTTTCTGTTTTACATATTCTAAATTTCATATTCGGTTATCAAACTTTCTTCCATACATTCAATCAATTATTATATAGCTTCGGCATTGGGACGATATTTGCCTTCCTTTATTTAAAATTAGAAAACATACTTGTGCCCATTATTTTTCATGGGACAATGAATTTTATAAATACTGACTATGTAGAAGAAAGTGTAAAAGGAGCGAGTACAATTGTTGATGGCGTTGAACAATTTTCTTTAAGCGTACTGGCAATTATATGCATTTTTATTTCATTTTATATTTATGCCAAAATGGTTAATAGTACCAAAAAGTATAATTCCTTTTATTGGAATTAATAGAGCGGACCACACTATTTCAAACTGGAATAGTGGGCGGTTCAGGCTAATTTATAACTGCTGATAAAATAAATTCACCATTTAATTCATATTATCGTAAATATTAATATAAATTCGATCTAATTTTGAATTAAATATCATCGATTGTCAAAGTTACTTATCATAATTCCTACTTATAATGAAATCGAAAATATAGAAGCGATTTCTTCTACCGTATTGGGTTTGTCTGATAATTACCATTTATTGGTTGTTGACGATGGTTCTCCTGATGGCACAGGGAGTAAAGTAAAATCGATGATGGATCAATATAAGGACCGGTTGCATCTGATTGAACGTTCTGGAAAACTAGGATTAGGCACTGCTTATATTGAAGGTTTTAAATTTGCCCTATCAAAAGACTATGAATTCATTATGGAAATGGATGCAGATTTTAGTCACGACCCAAATAAAATAGCACCACTTTTAGAAGGTTGTCAAGAAGAAGGGGTCGGCATGGCCGTCGGATCAAGGTATGTGAAGGGTGGGGGATTTAAAAATTGGAGTAAATACAGATTAATGTTATCAAAAGGTGCATCCATCTATACAAGACTCATCACTTGGATGCCTGTAAAAGATGCGACAGCAGGTTTTGTGGTTTACAAAAGAGAGGTGCTTGAGAAAATGGACCTATCTAAGATTAAGTTTGTAGGATATGCCTTTCAAATCGAAATGAAATACTATTGTTACAAACTGGGTTATAAGATAAAGGAGGTGCCGATAGTCTTTGTCGACAGAGAACTGGGTACCTCCAAAATGAACTCCAGTATTATTTCTGAAGCGATCCTAGGTGTTTTACAAATGAAATTCCGAGATTACTCTGCCAAATAATAATTCTAAGGTGGGCAATACTAATTGATTGTCGACAATTACGTTTTCCATAGTATTATCCGACTTTAATACATTATTTTTAGAAAACACTAAAAATAATAATCATGCTACCAAGATTAATCTTAGTATTTAGTTTACTTTTTACCACCAACTTTTTAATGGCGCAAGCTCAATCTGATATTACCTCAGATGGCATCATCTTTCCAAGATTAAC
>JABDKX010000214.1 GCA_013001975.1 Saprospiraceae bacterium
TCAATCACAATAGCAGACTTGATTAAAAACGCTGATAAATATGAAGGGCAAACCGTTCAACTTTCTGGTACGTGCAAAAAGATAAATCCTAATATCATGAATAGAAATTGGATTCATTTGATTGACGGAACCATGGATGACTATGACTTGGTTATAACTTCCAATACAATGGTGCCAGAGGGGCACTTTGTTACATTGAAAGGAACGCTAAATCGAAATGTTGATTTTGGTGCTGGATATACATATGATATTATTATTGAAAATGCGGAATTGATCAGATAAAGGTTGAATGAAATTGAAGGAAACAATAAGTAAATATTTGAAGCGGCTGGATTTTTTATTCAATACGAGAGCCGCAGGGGTCTATATTCTGTTATTTGCAGCAAGCATCGGCATAGCGACTTTTATCGAAAATGATTTTGGCACAAGCTCTGCACAAGAAGTTATTTTTAAAGCTTGGTGGTTCGAGTTATTACTGCTCCTTTTTAGTATTTGCCTTATAGTCAATATTATTAGATTTAGAATGATCCAAAATAAAAAATGGGCACTCGTCATTTTTCATTCATCAATGATCATTATTCTTATCGGAGCAGGCATCACAAGATATTTTAGTTACGAAGGCATCATGCATATCAGAGAAAATGAAACTGCATATTCTTTTTTGTCTGCTGATTCATATTTAAGGTTTGAAGTATTGAAAGACAACGACAGATTCAACTGGGATGAACATGTGCTGTTTTCAACCTTAGGGAATCATAACTGGAATGAAGAATATCAGCTTTACAACGATTTAATCCAAGTGCAAATGAAGGAATTCATTCCGAATCCGACGCAAGAAATGGATGAATCAGATACCACCAATCCAACAATCAAATTAGTTATTGGCGGAGCAAATGGAAGAGAGGAATACTTCATCAGCCAAGGAACAAAAAGAATAGTTAGAAATCTTACTTATAACTTTACTGGAAGAGATATAGAAAATGCTGTCAACATAAATTATAGAAATGATTCTTTAACTATCAACTACGCAAAGCCATTAACACAAATGGTCATGGCTACGCAACAATTAGATACGTTGTCCCCTACTGCTGGGTCTCACCTTTTAAGACTGCGATCTTTATACTCTGACGGAGCCAATAATTTTGTTTTTGGAGATTTTACAACAAATGGAAAACTGGTTATTAAAAGCGCTGACCGTAAAGTGAAAAATGAAAGTTTAGTAGCAATAAGGTTTGATGTTACCGTCAATGGATCAACGCAAGAAGCGATGGTTTATGGAAGAAAAGGAATGGAAGGAAAACCCGCTATATTACGGTTTCCAGGAATGAGTTTTGCTATGTCCTATGGATCAAAACCTATCACTTTACCCTTCGGCGTCAAGTTATATGAGTTTATTATGGAAAGGTACCCCGGCACAAACAGTGCTGCTTCCTATGCCAGTGAAGTCCAGTTAATAGACCAAAGAAATAATCACAAAGAAGATTACAGGATTTTCATGAATCATATATTAGACTATGATGGATACCGATTCTTCCAATCTTCGTTTGATAAAGATGAGAAAGGCACTTACTTAAGTGTCAATCATGATTTTTGGGGAACATTGGTTTCATATATTGGATACTTCTTACTCACCTTAGGCATGCTCATGACCTTTGTAAGTAAAAGGACACGCTTCTATCAAGTGACCCAAAAACTTAAAAAAATAAAATCCGCAGCCATACTTATAATAGCCTTTTTAATGTCAGGATTAACACATGGTCAAAAAAATGTGACGCCAAGCATAAGAAGTATTGATGCTGAACATGCCAAAAAATTCAGTACCATAATAGTACAGGATCATAAAGGACGAATGAAACCAATGCATACTTTAACGCGTGAAGTATTGCGTAAGATTTCTCGAAAAGAATCAATTTTAGATCTTGATGCTGATCAAGTTATCCTTTCAATGTTTATGGACAAGCCATCATGGATATCAGTGCCCATGATCAAATTAAGTAAACATCAAACTATTCGAGACCTTGTAGGCGTTCAGGATGATTATGCATCTTTTAAAGATTTCTTTAAAACCAATGGCGAATACAAATTAAGAGATGAAGTAAGACGTGCATTCAGTGCCCAACCTATTGATCGTGGTGCATTAGAAAAAGATTTAATGAAAATTGACGAAAGGGTCAATATTGCCAGTATGATATATTCTGGGAGATTATTTAAAATCATCCCAATTCCAAATCATGAAAATAATAAATGGGTATCATTCTTTTATAATGAACATGGCGAAGAGCAAATTCAAGTACCAGTAGCTGATCGTTTTTTTCCATCTTACAAACAAGCCCTGTTTGAAGCTTCAAATTCAAACACCTATGCCCTACCTAATCAGATTATTGCAGAATTAAAAGGATATCAAAATAAACACGGTTCAGCTGTTATCCCTTCAGAGACAAGTATAATAACGGAAATAATACTTAATAATTTAAATGTGTTTTCGCGACTATCTGTATTTTATCTCTTAGTTGGAATCTGCTTTCTAGCCTTGCTATTTACTTCTGTTTTCAAACAAAATCTTGATGTCAGTAAGGTATTCAATTTCTTATTTATACTTGTAGTCCTTGGCTTCCTTTTTCATACGCTTGGTCTTGGCATGCGCTGGTATGTTTCAGGTCGCGCACCTTGGAGTAATGGATATGAATCGATGATTTATATTGCTTGGACAAGTAGTTTGGCTGGCCTCATATTTACACGTAAAAGTGCAGGAGGATTGGCAGCAACAATGGTATTAGCTGGAACCATCTTGTTAGTTGCCAAATTGAGTTACTTAGATCCAGAAATTACACCATTGGTTCCAGTATTAAGGTCTTATTGGCTGACCATTCATGTATCCTTAATTGCTGGCAGTTACGGATTTTTAATGCTAGGAGCGATCATAGGTTTAATCAATTTAATACTGATGATATTTCTGACCGATCAAAATAAAACGAGGATCAAATCTATAGTTAAAGAGATGTCTTACATCAGTGAAATCACTTTGATAGGCGGCTTGGTCATGATTAGTATAGGTACTTATTTAGGTGGCGTCTGGGCTAATGAGTCTTGGGGTAGATATTGGGGTTGGGATGCGAAAGAAACTTGGGCATTGGTAACTATTCTGGTTTATGCCTTTATTTTACACATGCGTCTGATGCCAAAATTAACTGGACTCTATGCTTATAATGTGGCTAAACTATTTGGTTGGGCATCAGTCGTGATGACCTACTTTGGTGTAAATTATTATTTATCAGGATTACATTCATATGCTGCAGGCGATCCCATTCCCATTCCAAATTGGGTGTATATCACTGTTATATCCGTATTTATAATAAGTGTGCTCGCATTTATAAAAAAGAAAAAGCACAATTTTCAAAATGTATAATTAATGACGAAAGGCATTCATAGATTATATATCTCAACTTTAGTTATGATTGTTATTGTAACAACAATTTATTTGTCTTACATCGGTTATTCTTATTACATTCTACCATTAGAGGAAAGGTTTTATCACCCACAGTATGATTGGTTTAAACCTGGAGGAACATTAGGACACGGTTTGGGAATACTTGGCACACTAATGATTTTATTTGGGGTTACAATTTACATCGCAAGAAAGAGGTATAATTTCATGTCAAAATATTTGCGCTTAAAATACCTTTTAGAATTTCATATTTTTTTATGTACGCTTGGACCAATTTTAATCGTCTTCCATACCAGTTTTAAAATTGGTGGCATTGTATCCATTGCATTTTGGTGCATGGTTGCTGTCGTCTTAAGTGGTGTAATCGGCAGATTTATTTACATCCAAATACCGAGAACGATCGAAGGAAGAGAATTAGGACTCAATGAAGTTCAAGAACTTAAAAACGAATTATCACAGTCTCTAGTGACAAACTATGCGCTTGATCAAAACACATTGGAAACGATCAAGTCTGTAGGCGAATATAACCCGCTTTCTTTATCGGGTTGGGCAAAAAGCAAACTCACTATTGCAAAAATAAAATCATCGCTCAAAAAGCAAGTCAGTAATAAAGGATCACGACAAAATCTGATAGCTACTATAACTCAAGAAGTTTCATTATCACAAAAAATTAAAAGATTACAGACTATGCAAAAGCTCTTTAAATATTGGCATGTAGCACATTTGCCTTTTGCACTCATAATGTTGGTAATTGTTTTAATTCATGTAGTCGTGACATTAGCTCTAGGATATAAATGGATATTTTAAATTATGATTTTAGAAGAAATACTCATATATGGCATTACACTTTTAATTTGTGCTGCTGTGGTTTATTTCTACTTAAGAGCCATTAAAAAGAAGTCGCAAGCAACAGAAGTCAAAGTTAACATTGCCAAAGAAGAAGGGCGGTTCGAACCGTTATCCTTACATCCTCATATCGATCTTTCAACTTGCATTGGCAGTGGCGCTTGTATTGCAGCATGTCCTGAAAAAGATATTCTAGGTTTAGTCAATAATAAGGCAACAGTAATTAATGCAACAAGCTGTGTTGGTCATGGCGCCTGTTTTCATGCATGTCCTGTTGAAGCCATTACCTTAAGAATCGGAACTGAAACCAGAGGTGTTGAATTACCTCATGTCAATCAAACTTATGAAACCAACATCAAAGGTATTTATATCGCAGGTGAGTTGGGCGGCATGGGCTTAATCAAAAACAGTGTCGAGCAAGGTAAGCAAGCCATGGATAATATTAATAAATCCATTACCAACAAAAAAGATGATATTTATGATGTTGTTATCATCGGGGCAGGTCCAGCCGGCATATCAGCGACGCTAACTGCTAAAAAACACAATCTCAATTTTCTGACACTAGAACAAGATACCTTGGGTGGGACTGTATATTCTTTTCCGCGAGCTAAAATTGTCATGACCAATCCTATGGATTTACCACTCTATGGCAAGGTAAAATTGTTTGATACATCAAAAGATGAGTTGTTAAATATCTGGAATGATGCTTTATCAAAAAACAACGTCACTATTCAAGAAAAAACTAAAGTTGAAAGTATTACCCCTTTAGAAGACGGCACTTTTAAAATCAAAACCAATAAAGAATCCACCTATGATACGCAATGTGTGCTTATAGCCATTGGTCGAAGAGGATCTCCTAGAAAACTAAATGTTCCTGGTGAAGGCTTACCAAAAGTAGCTTACAGACTTATTGAGTCAGAAAGAATAACCGATAAAAATATTTTAGTTGTAGGTGGCGGTGACTCTGCCATAGAATCTGCCATGTTATTGATGGATCAAAATAATGTCACACTCTCCTACCGAAAAGGAAGTTTCTCAAGAATCAAATCAAAAAATGAAGTTAAAATCAAAGATGCTATTTTAAATAAAAAACTAAATGTCGTTTTCAATTCTAATCTTTCAGAAATATTCGAAGATCATATTCATTTAAAATTAGAAGATGGAGAGATAGATAAAATAGAAAACGATCTCGTTTATATTTTTGCAGGAGGAGAATTGCCAACAAAGTTTTTGCAAGGTGCTGGCATCGAAATCAAAAAACGATTTGGTTATATCATGAAAAAACACAATTGATTTGATTAAACGATTGACATATTATTTTGTAATAATAGGATTATGTTTCACGACCATAATCCACGCTCAATTGTCACCTGGTAAACTCACTACCGCACATCAAGACTTAGAAGGTATTGCCAATTGTACGCAATGCCATGATTTAGGCAATAAAGTGCCTGACAGTAAATGTTTGGAATGCCATGACGAAATTCAAAACTTGATTAATCTGGACAGAGGATATCATGCCTCAACAGAAGTGAAAGAGAAAGAATGTATTGATTGTCACAGTGAGCATCATGGAAGAAAATTTGAAATGACAAGATTTGACCAAGACGATTTTGACCATCAACTTACAGGCTATATTTTAGAAGGGCAACACAATGTGATCGATTG
>JABDKX010000158.1 GCA_013001975.1 Saprospiraceae bacterium
AAAGTTCCTAAGCAACCGATGATATTTATCAAACCAGAATCTGCTGTTAACCCAACTGATGTATTGGATTATCCAAGCTTTACCAAGGATCTTCATTACGAATTAGAATTGGTTTTGAAAATCAATAAGAAGGTATCAAACATATCTTTGGACAATGCTTCGGCGTGTTATGATGAAATCGGATTAGGTATCGACTTTACAGCAAGAGACATACAATATAAATGTAAAGAAAAAGGCCATCCTTGGGAGAAAGCCAAAGCGTTTGACAACTCTGCTACAGTTGGTTCATTTTTAAAAAAATCTGAGCTTGATATTTCTAATGTGCCTTTCAAGTTAACCGTAAACGGAGAAAAGAGACAAATCGGTTTTTCAAAGGATATGATCTTTAATTTTGACTACCTTGTTCATTATATTTCTAAATACTTCACATTAGAAGAAGGAGATTTAATTTTTACAGGAACGCCTGAAGGTGTTGGACCTGTAAAACCAGGAGATGTTCTTAATGGATATTTAGATGATAAATTATTACTGAATGTCTCGATAAATTAAGACATTTACACGAATTAAAAAAAAATAATATATATGCCTTATTTATTTACTTCAGAATCTGTGTCCGAAGGTCATCCAGACAAAGTAGCAGATCAGATCAGCGATTCACTTGTAGATCACTTTTTAGCGTTCGATAAAAACTCAAAAGTGGCTTGTGAAACACTTGTTACGACAGGACAAGTTGTCTTAGCTGGAGAAGTAAAAACCAAAACTTATCTTGACGTACAACAAATTGCAAGAGACGTCATAAAAAGAATTGGTTATACCAAATCTGAGTATATGTTTGAGGCAGATTCTTGTGGGGTATTATCCGCAATTCACGAACAGTCACCAGATATAAATCAAGGTGTTGATCGTGCAAAGAAAGAAGATCAAGGAGCAGGAGATCAGGGAATGATGTTTGGTTATGCAACCAACGAAACGGACAACTATATGCCTTTAGCGTTGGACCTTTCTCATAAGATTCTTATCGAATTAGCGGCCATAAGAAAGCAAGGAAAAAAAATGACATACTTGAGACCAGATTCTAAATCTCAAGTAACAATCAAATATTCTGACGATCATAAACCAATTGCTATCGACTCAATTGTTGTCAGTACACAGCACGATGATTTTGCTGCAGAAAAGAAAATGCTCGCAAAAATTAAAGACGATGTGAAAAATATCGTTATCCCAAGAGTCATAAAAAAATGTAAAACTTCTATCAAAAAATTATTCAAAGGTGATATAACTTACCATGTCAATCCAACAGGCAAGTTTGTAATTGGTGGTCCACATGGTGACTCCGGTTTAACGGGTCGAAAAATCATTGTAGATACTTACGGCGGAAAAGGTGCGCACGGAGGTGGTGCATTTTCTGGTAAAGATCCTTCGAAAGTTGATAGGTCAGCTGCCTATGCAACCAGACATATCGCTAAAAATCTTGTAGCTGCAGGCGTTTGTGATGAGGTATTGGTTCAAGTGTCTTACGCAATCGGTGTTGCCAAACCTACTAATATTTATGTCAACACTTATGGTACTTCGAATGTAAAAAAATCAGACTCAAAAATCGCTGATGTTATTTATAAGATTTTTGATATGAGACCATACGCAATCGAGCAACGCCTCAAATTGAGAAATCCAATTTATTCAGAATCTGCAGCTTACGGACACATGGGCAGAAAATCTGAAAAGAAAAAGCTAACCTTCGTAAATGGTTCAGGTAAAAAGGTTACAAAAAATGTAGAAACATTTACATGGGAAAAGTTGGATTATGTGAATAAGGTGAAGGCGGCTTTTGGGTTAAAATAAATTATCAAAATCTTTTTCTTTTATATGTTACTTTTTTCATTGAAAAAAAAACAACCAAAAATTCTAGTCTTCCGATAGCTATCGGAAGAAAGGTCGTTTTGCTCCTGCTCAAATCCTCAGCTTTTATATTTGCTGTTCGTGGTGTTCTTCTAACACCAAGCTATGAATGACTGATCTCTTTGAAAAAGAGTGAAGTATGACAATGCTTCAAAGGAATGAACAGCTAAAGCTGGTGGGTTGATTATATAACGCCCCCGACTGGACAACAGACACCAGTAAAGATGGATAATCTGCTAATTACAATTCTATTGCCGATTTATGAATTCTGTAATAGCAATCCCTAATTTTGAATTATTTATTATTAATCATTAATTCTTAACGTCATTTATATCGAATTTAACTAAAATAACTAATGCCGATTTATTCATTCCTAAAATAGAATCTGTTATTAAAAGCTTTCAGCTTCTTTGACCCTAGAAAATAAATTACGCTCATTTTAATGATTTTTATATAAGTGGTTTCAAAACACTAGTAAAAAATAATTTTTAATTTTTAATTTAATTACTCTTTTCCTACCCATATTTCAAAAACTTAGATGTTATAACTGTTAACGACTTGAATAATTTTGAATTTTGAATTTTTAATCATTAATTATTTCCACGTTTAGACTTATATTCGCAACATCTAAACCGCTAACCATGAAGCTAGATATCTTTAAGGACAGACACATCGGTCCTGATGCTCAAGAGTACAAAGAAATGCTGATGAAAATAGGCGTTTCTTCTATTGAGGAACTTATCCAAAAAACAATTCCAGATTCTATACGCTTAGAAGAACCTTTAGACTTACCTGAAGCGATGTCTGAGTATGAATATTTGAGAGAATTAAAGCAAACTGCTCAGAAAAATAAAGTATACAGATCGTATATCGGACAAGGATACTATGGAACGATTACACCGTCTGTTATTCTGAGAAATGTCTTTGAAAATCCAGGTTGGTATACGCAATACACACCTTATCAAGCTGAAATTGCACAAGGCAGATTAGAAGCATTGTTAAATTTTCAAACGATGGTTGCCGACCTAACAGGATTACCTTTGGCCAATGCTTCTTTGTTAGATGAAGGAACGGCTGCTGCGGAAGCCATGATCATGGCATATGGGGTTAAAAATAAACGGACTAAAGAACCGATTAAAAAGTTCTTTATTGACAAACATATCTTCGAACAAACGAAAGAAGTGCTGATCGGTCGAGCGATTCCTTTAGGCATCGAAGTGATTGAAGGAGATTACAAAACAGCAACTATTGATGAAGCATACTTTGGTGCTTTAGTACAATATCCAAATGCCATTGGTAGTGTAGAATCTTACGAAAGCTTTGCTCAAGGATTAAAAAATAATGATCAATTGCTCGTCATCGCTGCTGATATTTTAAGTTTGAGTGTTTTAAAGTCACCAGGTTCGTGGGGTGCTGATGTCGTGGTTGGATCAACACAAAGATTTGGTGTACCGATGGGTTTTGGTGGACCTCATGCTGCGTACTTAGCGACAACAGAAAAATATAAAAGACAAATTCCTGGACGTATCATTGGTGTCTCTCAGGACAGACAAGGCAATCGTGCTTTACGAATGGCTTTGCAAACAAGAGAGCAACATATCAAAAGAGAGAAGGCCACTTCTAACATTTGTACGGCACAAGCATTATTAGCCATTATGGCTTCTATGTATGCTTGCTACCATGGACCAAAAGGCATTCAAGGCATTGGATTGAAAGTGCAACAAAATGCACAAAACCTATATCGACATTTGAAGTC
>JABDKX010000163.1 GCA_013001975.1 Saprospiraceae bacterium
CGGCTATAAAACCCCCTCCTTCGCTAATTTAAAAAGTGATTAAACTGAATATAAAAGATAAAAGCTTCGGAGGAGTTGACATTTTCATCCAAAGAAAAAGTTTTCCTTAATTTGTCATTCTCGAAACTTCCGACTCAGCAGCTATAAAACCAAACGCAGCCCAATTCCCATTATCTACAATCTCTTGAAACCGTTTTTTGGCCTCACTAATATTGTCATTATAATAATACCAATTCGCAATGCCATATTTCACCGCTTCTGAAGACCCAAGAGAACCATTCCCTGAAAGTTGGTCTTCACTGAGTTCCCCTTTATAAAATAACAGGAGTTGATGGTACCCATCATTTTCTATGATCGTCATGTTGGGTGATACGCGGTCCAGAAGTTGGGAAGCCTCGTCAGGCAGGCTCATGCGTCTTAGTATCATATATAGCCAATGCATGGCAGCCACGCGCATATCATCATTTTGGGAGGCCTGCAGGCAGTTATCAAAATGCGCTAAAGCGTTAGTCCAGTCCCCTTTTAGGTAATAAGCCAGGCCTAGATGGTAATAGATATTGGTATGTAGCGAAGAAACGGGCGTGTTTAAGCTGTTAGGAATCCCGTCTGGCTCTATAGTATCTTCTGTGTCTTGTATGAGTGCTGCGGCCTGTTCCAGGTCTTTGATGGCGAGGTCGAACTGTCTGGTTGATATATAACGATGCCCACGGTGGCGGTAGAACCGCGCATCTTCAGGATGCTTGAGAATGCCTTCATGAAAGATGCCAATAGCCGATTGATAATCCCCCAAATAGGCCATACGCCGTCCCAGCCAAATCACAAAGTCTGGGTTCATGGGATTGGATTGGTAGGTGATTAGGCTATGCAGATAGTTCTTGATCTTGGCCGAGTCTTTGGCTTCCAATTGCGGACTTATTAGCGCTTTGCCCAAAAGAGATTCTCCTTGCAGAGTATCGATCTTGACGGAGTCAATGTCTATGGGTTTGGTGTAGGGGTTGCAGCTGGAAAGTATTAGTATAATGCAAAAAACAAAGGCTCTAGATAACATATTTATTGATTTCCTTAAAATTAATGCTTTTTTGGTTATGGGGTTTTATTTGAGATTGGTATATTTAAATACTCCTAAGAATTTTTACACAATGAATAGTGCCTTTATTCCATCTATTAAATGGGATATAATGCATGTAGTATATATACGTAGTTGTATGCAATTAAAAAACAAAAAAATAATTAATGAAATATTTATCAACTTCAGCATTAGCTAAAGAAAGAGAAATCGATTCGAAAGATTTATTTAATCAACTTAAAAACAATGGATGGATATATAAGAAAGATGGAGCTTGGACACTTACAAAAGAAGGCAAAATTGCTGGTGGAGACACAAAATACAATCCTAAATTTGGAGATTATGTAGTATGGCCAGTCAATCTTGATATAAACAAAAAAATAAACAAATCTGATAAAATAAACTCTTCAACGATAGGAAAGGAATTTGACATTTCTGCACAGAAAATAAATACACTTTTAGCAGAATTAGGTTGGATAGAAAAATCAAATATTGGAGGTTGGAATGTTACCAAGTTTGGCTCTAAAAATGGTGGAATTGAAATGGAAGCTAAAAATGGTTCTCCTTATGTTATTTGGGATAAAAGCATTTTAAAAAGTAAAAGCTTTATCGATTCTGTAAATGTAGCTACTGGAACTAATTACGAAGAAAACAATTCATCGTCACAAGATAAATTCACAGATATAGACGAATTCAGACAAAAATATGAGGCTAAATATAGAACACAAGATGGTCATAGAGTAAGAAGTCGAGCGGAAGCAATGATTGATGATTATTTATACCGAAACGGAATCGCACATGCCTATGAACGAAGACTTCCAGGAATTGACGAGGATGTACTTTCAGATTTCTATATTCTTAAAGGCAATGTCTTTATTGAATTTTGGGGAATGGAAGAAAATGAACAGTATGTTGAACGTAAAAAAACGAAATTAGAAATTTATGCACGTGAAGGATTTAACTTAATTGAAATGAACGATAATGACATCCAAAGTATTGATGATATTTTACCAAGAAAGTTGAAAAAATATGGAATTAATATTTCCTAAAAAAACTGCATACAACACCTTTGATAATTAATTGCTTGGTTTTAATCTAATTACGCAAATTTTCGCGAATTTTCTATTCGGTTTTTATTTGGTAAATTACGTGCTAAACCACGCAACAAACCATATACAATCACGTTGTATGCCATTATAAAAAAGAAAAGCCCACCGCACATTCAAGCACAATTGGCACTTCGTTCCTCAGCACCAAAAGAGCTTGCTCTTCTCTACCGCCAACTAAACTTAATGATTATTTTAATACTCATATAATGAGATGTTAAATTATTATTCCTATTTTGCAGACTGAATTAAACAATTCAAAAAATGAACCGAATAAAAGAGGTTTTAGAAGAAAAAGGAATCAAACAAATCTGGTTGGCTGAAAAACTTGGGAAGAGCTACAATATGGTAAACTCATACGCCCAAAACAGAAGACAACCAAGTATTGAATGCCTTTATGAAATTGCTGAAATACTAAATATTGAGGCGAAAGAATTACTAATAGATAGAGAAATTAAATAAATGAATGTATTAGACTTGTTTTCTGGATGCGGAGGTATCAGTTTAGGATTTAAATTAGCTGGTTTTAATATCATCGGAGGAGTTGATATTGACCCAGATTCAGTAAAAACTTTCCAGAGGAACTTTCCAAAATCAAAAGCTATTTGTGAAAGCTTATTGGAATACAGTGATGATAAGATTTTAGAAGATTTTGGCAAAAAAGACATTGATGTTATTGTCGGAGGACCTCCTTGTCAAGGTTTTTCATCTGCTAATAGGTGGAATAAAGAAAATGAAGATCCTCGTAATAAATTATTCTTCGAGTATTTAAGATTTGTTGAACTGCTTAAACCTAAAGCCGTAGTTATCGAAAATGTTAGAGGAATTTTAACAAGAGACAAAGGCTATGCAAAAGATAGAATTGAAAACCTACTTGAAGATTTGGGTTATAATGTCAATTGCAAAGTCCTTAATGCCTCAGATTATGGTGTGCCCCAAAATAGACTTAGAGCTTTTTTTGTTGCAATCAAGAAAGATTACAAAGTAACTTTTGATTTTGAGCAGCTAAATCAAAAACCAAAAGTAACAGTCAAAGAAGCGATTGGAGAGTTATATGATTTAGATAAGAAACCAAAAGAAAAACTGACATCCGAGCCTCAGAATAAATATTTGAAATATTTGAGAAAAGAAAATCAGAAAATTCACAATCATGAAATTAAATACCCTGCTCAATTAACACAAGAAAGAATAAGCCACGTGCCTCAAGGAGGGAATTGGGCTGATATACCAGCAGAACTTTTTCCAAACAATAGAAATAATAGACATTCTTCAGCTTTTAAAAGATTAGATGAAAAAGCTTGCTCTGTAACTATTGATACTGGTAATGCACACAGTAATTATTTTCATCCTTTATATAATCGAATTCCTACTGTTAGAGAAGCTGCAAGAATTCAAAGTTTTAAAGACGACTTTATATTTGAAGGAAGTAGAACAAGTCAATATCGCCAAGTGGGAAATGCTGTTCCTCCTTTACTTGCAAAAGCGGTTGCAGATGAATTATTAAAATATTTAAAGAAATAATGAAAATTATAGATTTATTTTCTGGAGTTGGAGGATTGAGCCTTGGATTTGAAATGGAAGGATTTGAGTCAGTTGTAGCAATTGACTTTTGGGATGATGCTATTAAAACGTATAACCACAATCGTAAAGACAAAGTTGGGATATCAATGGATGTTACAAAATTCAATGATGAATTGCTTCCTAACATTATAAAAGAACACAAAATTGATGGAATAATTGGAGGACCTCCTTGTCAAGGTTTTAGTACAGCTAGATTGTCCAATGCTACAGAAAAAATTGGTAAAATCAATGAAAGCAGAAACCATTTATACCTTGAATTTTTTAGAACTGTTGACATTGTAAGACCAAAGTTCTTTTTAATTGAAAATGTTAGAGGCCTCGTTTCTGCTAATAAAGGTGCATTTGTTGAGGATATTACAGAAAGATTTGGAGGTATAGGATACAATGTCTCTTACAAAATACTTAATGCTTCAGATTATGGCGTTCCACAAAACAGACAACGAGTTTTCTTTATTGGCTTATTGGAAGGAGTGTTTGAATTTCCCGAGAAATTCGATTATAAAGTTTCTTCCAAAGAAGCTATCATGGATCTTATTCAATCTAACGAAGATGACATTCAAAAATACAGTACACCTTCAACAAACGAGTATCAGAAATTGATGCGCAACGGTAAGAAAACAGTAAAAAATCATGAAGTAACTATTCATAATGAGCAAACTACCAATGTGATTTCTATGGTTCCAAATGGGGGGAATATCAAATCTTTACCACCTGAATACTGGAATATTAGAAAATATAACAAAGCCTTTCAGAGGATGAATAGTGTACTACCTTCTAATACCATAGATACTGGTCATAGAAATTATTTCCATTATGAAGCGAATAGAATACCTACTGCAAGAGAATCTGCAAGAATTCAAAGTTTTCCAGATTCATTTGAGTTTTTAGGGACTAAGGGGAGTCAATACAAGCAAATTGGGAACGCTGTTCCGCCACTATTAGCAAAAGTGCTAGCTCAAAAAATTAAATCATATTTAAAATAAACATTATGGATAGAACTAAATATGATTTAAAAATAACAAATGACGATGGGGTTAACAACTTCCAATCTTTGGATAAAGTAGAAACCGCATTTAAAATTATAGAGTGCCTTCTTGATTTAAAGTTAGAATCGAAAGAGGAAATCAACGCTCATAAATTTATCAGATACACATTACTTCTTAGCAAAGATGAACTAACGGAAAAAACACCTAACATTCAAGGCAGATACAAAAGAAATCTTGAAAATCATGATTTGTATTTTTCTAGAATGTGGAACAAGGAAGAACTAGAGAATTTAATCACATATGTGGAAGAAAACTATGCAAAAGTTTTTAGTATATCCGAGTCTATTCAAAATTCAGATGCAAATATCAACTTATTACCAGAAATATTAGAAGTCATTGAAGAAGATTCAATAATAGAATTTTGTGAATTAGAAGAATTCAGGTATCAAAGAGGATCAGATAAATTAATTGAGTTTGAAAACTATGATGGTTTAACGAAAGAAGAAATTACCCTTCTTTTAAATCAATTTAATGAATCTGGTTTAACCTTCACCAATTTCGTAGAAGCTTTAAACATAGAAAGTGCAGAATATCAATTATTAACACTGCTAGGGGAACTTGTTAGTTATTGTGATCTTCATGCCGCAAATAAAAAAGTATACAATCAATATGATGATAACAGAACACTAGCTAAAGCTGGTGTCAGAATGAATGATTGGCTTGATAAACTTCTCACTTATAAAGTTGAAGACAATGACTTGTCGAAACTCACTTCCAGTATTAAAAATGCGCTTCTTTACCTAAAAGATCCGGAAAATGGGCTAACAATGTTGAGTGAGAATCATAGAAAAAAGTTTTCAATAAGTTTGCTGGATAAAACTTATATAGCTGAGAACATGGTAGGTGATTTAATCTCATTTTTTGAACCTTATGAAATTGAGGTTTCGAACGAGAAAAATCGTACCTCAGTTTATTGTAGTATACTTTATTCAAAAAAGGTGAAAAAACTTTGGCTTGTTGATGATAATACGGAAGGAGAAGAAGAAAAACCTAACACTAAAAATACAAAACGCATGAATATACCTTTAAATCAAATTTTCTATGGCCCTCCAGGTACAGGAAAAACTTATAATACATCAAAAGAGGCTGAAAAAATCATAAACTCAACTAATAGCACTGCCGCTAATACAAGAGAAGAAAAGTTTAATCTCATTTGTGAATCTATAAGAAATATAAGTGGCTTAGAAATTAAAGCAAACTCTCTTTATCGTAACGAGAGAGCTATTCTGTGGATGTTTGGTTACTTATTAGAGCCTCCTCATGATGAAACCAATTCGATTAAGAGTAGTGAGGCTATTGCAAATGGCATGGATCCTTCCCCATCGTCATGGGCCCAGTACTCTCAATATCTTACTCAATTTGGTTTCGTTGACGATTGGAGAAAGTCTACAGAGATTAACTTAAATGAAAGAGGTATTGATTTAAAAAATGATTTAGTTGAGTATTTATCTAAAGAAAATCTGACTTATAATGATTTAAAAAACTGGAATCAAGATGCTCCAGACATAGTTAAATCATCCTACTTCAGAGCAATTAGTGAGATTAAAAAGGATGACTTCACTAATCAAATGAAAGCTATTTACTGCGTTCTTAACTTAGCTCTGAACAACCATCTTAGATCAGAAACAGAATATAAAAAGAAAGAGGCATCAGATAGAGAAGAAGCTTCTGTTTACATTGATATTGAAGAGGATAATGCTGATATCAAATGGATTGGTCAGATAGGTAGATCTATGAGAGGATTAGGTATTGTAGATAACTATGTTCAAGATAGTTTAGGTAAGAACACATACCATCTTAGCGATTACGGTATTGAATTGGTAGACAAAATCATTGAAAATTGGGAAAATAAGTATCCCGAATTATTTGGTGATTTCCTCAATTATGAAAGTGCAGTTGAGCATGGTCGTGTGAAATTTATAACCTTCCACCAATCATACTCTTATGAAGAATTTATAGAAGGAATCCGACCATTGTTAGACTCGGATGAACTCACTTATTCTTTAGTTAAAGGTGTTTTTAAAGAGATTTCTGATAATGCTAAAAACTATCCTAATCATAATTATGTGATTATTATTGATGAAATAAATAGAGGAAACATTTCAAAAATTTTCGGAGAGCTTATTACTCTTATTGAACCTTCTAAAAGATTAATGTCACAAGATCCAAATGAACATCCTAAAGAAGTAACACTACCCTATAGTAAAAAGTCGTTTGGCGTTCCCAAAAACCTTTATATTTTAGGTACAATGAACACTGCTGATAAATCTATTGCTTTACTGGATTCAGCTCTCCGAAGACGATTCTCTTTTACTGAGATGTTACCTAAATCTAGTGTGATTAAGGATAAAATAACAATAGAGGGTATTGAAGTTGAAAAGCTTTTTGAAACAATAAATTCAAGAATTGAATTTTTAATTGACAAAGACCATATGATTGGCCATTCTTATTTTCTGAAAATAAAGGATAATCAAACTATTGAAGGTTTAGCTTTAATATTTAAAAATGAAATCATCCCTTTATTATCTGAATATTTCTATGGTGACTTTGAAAAGATTCAACTCGTTCTAGGTGATAATAAAGATTGGAAATCTAAAAGTGATAGCGAATTCTTTAGTATAAAACCATCACAACAAAAAGCACTATTTGGCAAAGAAGAAGCAGTAGAAGGTTATGACGAAAAAATCATTTTTGAATTAAATGATGATTTATTGGGTTTAAACAAAGATGGAGCTATTAAAGGTCGAACAGAAGATCTAGTTCAACTTTTCAAATCTGTCTATACTCCGAAATCAAACTAGTGAAAAAAAATTACGAAATATCGGAATATGGTGTTATTAGATCTAAAGAAGATTATGACATAGAATCATCTTTTAAATCTTTAAAAGAACTTTACCTACCAAAAGAACTTTTCAATGACCTCTTTGAGTTTATTATGCAAAATCAAGAGGAAAAGAAAGAAGGGGAACGTATGTTCTCAATCTTTTCTAAAGGAAAAAAACGTCAAATTAAGACAAAAAACTATGTTGGAGTAATTGAAACTTCAAAGGGGCTTACTTTGGAAATTTTACCTAAAATATTTTTCGATTATTCAGATGAGGATTACAATACTGAATTACTTGACACTAAAAAGGTGTTTCTAAAGATGTTAAGTAAATTAAAGAATTCCCCATTTCTAAATATCAGTTCTGCACATCTCAAAACATCATCTAGCTTCCCATTATTAGAAGTATTTATTGAGAATTATATTACGGAAATAAAGAAGATAATAAGAGCTGGTCTTAAATCTCAATATGTTGATAAGGAAGAAAATTTAAACTTCCTAAAAGGTAAGATTGTAAATTCATTAAACATAAAACATAATCATTCAAATAAAGCGAGGTTTTATTGTGCGTTTGATGAGTTTTCTGATAATATGGTTTATAACCAATTAATTAAATCAACTTTATTAAAACTGAATAGAGTTTCAAAATCACATTACAACAGGACTAGTATCCTTCAATTATTGCATCATTTTGACCCAATAAAGGAATCTTCGGACTTCATATCGAATTTCAGAAAAGTCAGCGATAAAAATAGATTATTTTTAAATTACAAACAAGCTATTGCATGGTCTGAAATTTTTTTAATGAATAAATCGTTTACAAACTTTAGTGGTAACTCTAAGAATATGGCTATTCTATTCCCTATGGAGAGAATATTTGAGGATTACGTAGGATACTTAATGAAAACCTATGCAAATGGTCATGAAATAAAAACCCAAGACAAATCATACTATTTAGTATCCAATCACAAAGCCAAGAATAAATTTAGGTTAAAGCCAGATATTGTTGCCACTAATGAAGATAACCAAGAGCAGGTAATATTTGATACAAAATGGAAGTTGCTTGATGAAACTAAGGAGAATAAAAACTATAATATTTCACAAGCAGATATGTATCAACTTTATGCATATGGTAAAAAATATGATTTAAAAAATGGCTTTTCAACTGAGCCTAAGCTTGTGTTGCTATACCCTTCCAATCCTAATTTCCAAAAACCACTAGACGATTTTATTTATGAAGGAGAACTTGTTTTAAGTGTGCTACCATTTAATTTAAAGAATTCTCTTTCTAAAAGAGACGAGCAAAAAGAACTGTACAAAATTTTAGGATCAATTAGTAAAACAACAATGTATTATTTAGAAGACCAAACATTAAATATGGCTGCTGAAGACAAAATAGAATATGGAGATAGCTGACGCAAGTTCAAGCACATTGCAATCCTCGTTCCTGCGGTTGCAAAGAGCTTTCTCGCCAACGCTAAAAACGAAATGAACAAAATAAAAACGGCTTACAACAACACCTATACGAAATACCCTTCGGGTTACTGCGCGTAGCCAAACCGATGAAGCACATTCGCCAAAGGCGAACTTTAATTACTACGTGCTGCGCACTCTCGCCCTTAAAGTAAATGTGCTTCATCTCAGGGTTAAACCAAATTACATCTTTCATGAAATCCAGAAATCATCGCCTTCGACGCGAGTCTAGCCAAAACATGCACCATCGTTGGTTAAAAGTAATTTGATCCTGTTTCTCGAATTCCCAATCTAATAAATTCTACAATTTACACTTCGCTTTGCGAAGCTAATTGATAACCAATAATTTAAGAGTATATCGAAGAACAATTCTCAAATTATTGTTACAGAATTTATTATCTTTTCTTTCTCTAACCAGAACTACGTTTAACCCTGAGTTGTATACAATAACCAATTTATGAGTAAAGAAAAAATATCTGAAATAATAAAAGCCTCGTCAACCGAATTGAATAAATTGAAAATAGGTTTTATTAGTGAGAGCAACTTTACCTTTGTTTTTAGAATTGGAACTGATATCTGAAATAGAAGTGAAAAAAATGACTGAGCAAGATTATAGTTAAATAATCTTTGATATGAATTATTCTGTTCTCAAATTGATAGACGAAAATCTATCAATAATTGAAAATAGGACTGATGGTGATTAAACTAGGTATTATTCTGACTCTTATGATTATAAAAACTCTTGATATCTAATATCTAGTGAATGGTATGATCGTAGCCAAGAAGATTATTTAAGATGGTTAAAAAGAAAAGTTAAAATAGAATAAACTGTTTACAACCATATATAAAGCGCCTTTATATATCCCAGGACTATGAAAAAGACTAAAAAGATATTATACATCGATATGGATAATGTTCTTGTAGACTTTGTATCAGGAATCCAACGTTGCGATAAAAAAACTCAAATAGACTTTAAAGATAGATTAGATGAAGTCCCTGGAATTTTTGGTAAAATGGAGCTTCTGAATAATGCTATTAAGTCCTACAAAGAACTTTGTCTCCATTTTGATACTTATATTCTATCAACTTCCCCTTGGAAAAATGAAACTGCTTTGGTAGATAAGTTAAGGTGGGTAAAAAACCATTTAGGTGATGTAACTTACAAAAGATTAATTTTATCTCATCATAAAAATCTAAATCTTGGAGATTTTTTAGTTGATGATTGGGTAAATAATAGAGCTGGAGAATTTAATGGAGAATTGATTCGATTTGGATCTGATAGGTTTCCCAACTGGGTTATTGTAAAAGAATACCTTCTGAAGAATAAATAATTATTTAAATTTTATCCTTAACTTTGTGAGAGTATCAGGAACGCAATTTTGCGTACCAACCGAGCACAAAAGCCACGGTGGTTTAGAATACGGACAGTCTTGTCAAAATAAATGATTACAAAAACTGTTTATTATTCACTCCTGATGCATAACTTTAAAACTATGCATTATGAAAAAAGTTTTTACAACACAGGAAGGAGTTAAAATGAATTTCCGTCTGGATTTCGGAGACATCAAAAACCTTATTAATGAGTTTCAATATCTGATGGATACCCTTGAAATAATGGGTGATATAGACTTTAAATATTTTTATAGAGTAACTGACGACAATTACATACAACTTGCTTACAAAATGGATAAAAGGGGAATGGAGTTGTGTGCTCAGTACAAGTTAAGATATGATAACCTGAAAGAGAATATCATCTTTATTGTTAAAGAGAATATTGAAGCACACTTACCTTACATAGGATTTCCCATATTTCAAAATAGTGTGGTATTCACTAAAGAGGAATTTGATGGTATCATTCAGATAATGAAGGATGAAAAAGTTGTTATTACGGAAAAGGTAAAATCATATGAAACACCTCTAATTGATTATTTAAGAGCCCAAAAATTAAATCCACGACCCAAGGGTGGTAACCCTAATAGCTGGGTAGCTAAATGTCCTTGTGGGGGCAATCATCAAATAATGGTTTCTAATTTACATGACGAATGGGGATGCGGCTATTGTAAACGGAAAGGAAAAATACCTGAACTAGGAAAATGGTTACAGGAGATTAAGATCAAAGAGGATCAAAGGATGCTCTCTAGGTTCATGAAAGAGAGTGAATCCGGTGAATTGTCTAGTGAAATATTGCATTGGTGGGTAAACAGATATTAAATCTATGAATTATGTGTAAAAAAAATATAAAAATTGCAATGATCACTCCATGGGGTGCCTCTTTGCTTGGTAAAGAATTGAAAAACTGGGCGGATGTTGATATAAATAAGTTTATGGAATTGCACTATATGGTCGTAAGGACATCTAAAGATAATTATAAGAAGGCGTATAGATTTAGAATAATCCCTTTTAAAAAATACAATTAATAAATCATAATTAAAAATTGAACAAAATAATTAATATAAACTTTTGATTAAAGAATATGTTTACGCAGACTGAGAAGATGATAAAAGAATAATTGCTGGTTACAAAAAAGATTTGAAACAAAATCACTTGAAGAATTAGTGAAAGCTTAAAACAAAATCTTGACACTACTACCCTTCTTTTTTTAGGGTTTTTTGTCGTATCGTTAAGAGACGCCTCGATCATCATAATGCTTTGCTTTAGACCTATCCTATAATACCACAAACACAGCCCACTAAAAAACGACCAGTTTCCTATTTTATAATACATGACTTACAAAGTCCTGCAACTGCCGTTATGAGATATAAATTGTTCATAACATTAGTCCTTTTTGCTTGATTTTCAAGTGTTTATTTCTTAATTTTACGATCGCCTGAATGTAACTTCGGGCGTTACCATAAGGCCGCTTCATTGAGGGCATTCAACACTACCAAATGCCTGCCTCTTGATCACGACGCGATGTTACCCAGGAAGTATGATGCGTCTGTTGTACTTTTAAAGAAATCGCCTTCCCAGCTCTATCGAGCCTCATACCTCCTAACACAAGAGACGTTTCAAAAATAGACTATAATAAACTTTGTAGTGGCTTCAGTAAGTTACTATTCTCACTTGCTGGAGTTCTTATAAAAAGCAGAATTAATTTAACAGCATTTATTATGATTACTA
>JABDKX010000172.1 GCA_013001975.1 Saprospiraceae bacterium
CCGAACAATTGCTCGTAATACAAAGTACCATCGTCTTTTCGGAACTGCGTGTGACGCTTGTGTGGAATCTTCCCTAATTTATGATAGAATGGCATAATTTGAATTTTAATAAGTTAAACTTTATTCAAGTGAAAATAAAGTGTGTCTTATTCAGGATTTCTCTTGATAAGAAAATGCAATAGAATCGGTAATTCTGCCCAATGAAGTATCATAGTCTTACAAATATCGGAAAAATTATAATGCAAAAACTTTAGGGCATTCTTGTTTTTTAGCTAAATCATTGGGAATTTAATGAGATAACCCTATAATTTAAATCATGAAAAATTCTTTAAATTTAAGTTGCCTTAATGATTTTGGTCTTTTAATTCGATACCAATAAATAGAATTTTAATTGTTTAATAGAATATAATGAAAAGATACATTTCCGCAATCTTAGCTGCCATAGTCGCCGTTGTGGCAGCATTTTTTTCGGGATATTTAGGCTGGAATTGGCAATTTTTTGTTGTAGGACTGATTTATTTTATTGGTGGACTTTACCTAATAAGAAATGAGGATTCAAAAATAGGGAACATTATTAGGACTCTTGTTTTAAGTGTACCTTTTTTAATTCTTTTTGGGGTAAATATGTTTACAAAAAATTTGTACCATATTTACCCAATTTTCTTTATTTCAATTTTATCTGTAGTTCTAGCATGGGTTTTTAAATCTCAATTTGATAAGCCCGTTATTCCTTCAATTATATATGGTTTGGTTTTGTTAGCTACAACGTTTACCATAATGCCGAATTGGTTGAATTTCACGTTAGATAAGAACACCAATGTAAATTTTGAGTTTCCTAATATAGAATTGGCAGACAACCAAGGAAATGCCTTCAGTATTGAAAAAGATAAAACTTATGTTTTTGACCTTTGGTCGGTAACCTGTAAGCCTTGTATAGAAAAGTTTCCTGATTTTGAAGAATTGTCCCTTGAATATGAAAACAATTCAAAAGTCGAATTTTATGCTATTTGCCTTCCAGTTAAAGGAAGAAACTACAATGATAAAATTACAAAGCCTTATAAGTTCAAGAGCTTGTATGCATCAAGTGAGAATAGCTGGGAATTACTAAATGTTCAAAATGTTCCGAAATATCTAGTGGTGAATAATAAATCTGCAATAATCTATAAAGGCCGTTTAAATGACAAATGGTATCATTTTTACAATAACATAAACTCAATAATTAATTATGCTCAGCTTCAATAGATTAGGAATTCTATTTGTGTTTGTAGTTTTGATAATGTTCTTCTCATGCAAAGAATCCACAGGGTATTCTAAAATAGAAATTGTGGACTCAAATGAAGATTTTGGAACAATAGCGATCAACGACACATTAACACAGACCTATTTTCTTAAAAATGTTTCAAGAACAGAATTGATTATTAAGAATGTTCAGTCTAGTTGTGGTTGTACGACAGTAAGATATTCGGCAGAGGAAATTTATGAGGGTGATGAAGCCATTGTAATTGTTCAATTTATACCTGATCAGTTGGGTTATACTGAAAAAACGGTTATTGTAGAAGCAAACACAAATCCACCATTTAATATATTAACCCTTAAAGGCATTGTTGAATAAACAGTTACTAGAACCAAAAGCCCACGTTTACGAACCAGATGGTTTCCTTGGTTTCCGGCGACCACGAGACTTTAGCTTCCACAGGCCCTAGAAAAGTATCTAAAGAGTAACCCGCGGCATATCCACTAAAATCCGGAGTGGTGAACCATTCTCCGTCATCAAAGATATTGTCCGCTACATTGGCATAGTTGGCAATGAAATTTATATGGTTTTTCTTGAAAATCTCATAATCCAACTTGATGCTTCCTTTTACAAAGCTATCTCCTGGAATCGAAACAAAATCGTATCCTAAAAAGGATACGAAGTTATTAATGAAATTGTTACCATATCCTCCTAATGCGAAATCCAAGGAGCCATTTTGATTATCACCTAACTTAAAACCACCCTCAGAACCTAGATTAACAGATAAGGCATCCGTTATTTCAAATGCATAGCCAATATCCGCCTTGGCATAAGAAAAAGGCTTGAAATTATTGTTGTAATCTGACGATGATAGATACCAATGCATATCGCCATTAAAGTATACTCCTCTCGTTGGGAAGTAACGATTGTTATAACTGTCATATTTCAAAGTACCAAAGAG
>JABDKX010000205.1 GCA_013001975.1 Saprospiraceae bacterium
TTCTTCTGAATTATATAATGCCAATGCATACAAATCATAAGTTACATAATTCCACGAAAACTTAGCAGTTATGGAATCGCCAAATACTTCTTTTTCCATTCGTTTGCATGGTCCACACCAAGCTGCCATGTAATCAAGAAATATAGGTTTTTGTTCAGTTTTCGCCCGTTTGAGTGCTGTTGTATAATCGGTTTCAAACTGAATATGCTCCGCAAAAGAAAAAGTTGTGACAAACAAGCAAAGGATACTAATGCAGAATTTCATGAGATTGATTTAAAGTGTAAATATAGAAGATATTGGTGATGTAATATTATAAGATAAAGTTAAGTCTGTTGGAATTATGTATTAATGATTATATTAGACTGACTGAAATGGATATGAAAAGTATATTCTTATACAAGGTTATAATAGGACTCATTTGTGTAGTGGGGTGGCGTGGATTAATTGGTCAGGAACAAAAATCTGTTTATCATTATTTTGAAGATTCTTTAACTTATTATCAAAGTCAAGATAGCTTTTTCCAATATTTAAATTTACTTGATAAAGTAAACTCTAGGATTAGAGTTGAAAATAAAAGGGCTACCCAAAGGAAAAAGCAGAAACTTAACATTGCTCAAAATGATTCTATTATTTCAATTACAAAAAATAGAATATTAAAATTAAGTAAATATTATGATCTGTTTCGACAACCAACTTCCAAAGAAGAAAGGCTAAGAGCTCGAGAGGTTTTCACAGGTCATGCTTTTAGTTATTATAAAAATTTGGGAGATATTGATAAAGCTCAAAAGTATTTTTTACAGGCTTATGAAAATGTTGAGAACAAATATTCTCTAGATAAATTCTGTTGGTATATTGAAAATGAAATTGCTAATAATTTTACCAGGAAAGGAGATTATGAAAGAGCACTTTATTTTTATGAAAAAGTACTTCGAAATTTTGAAGAAAGAAAGGTAAGAAAGAATCGTTTACGACTGTTAACAAACATGGGGCGATGTTATAGGTATGCTGAACGTGAAAAGGAGGCATTAGATGTTTTTATAAAATCGTTGGAGTTTGCAGATCAGGACAAGCAATTAGAAACATTAGTTCATTTGTCATTATCTGAGCTATATGCTTCTTTAGACAGCTTGAATAAAGCAGAACATCATTTTCAAATAATAAATAAACTAGGGAAAGAATTTTACAAAGATAAAGGGGTTAGAATAAAAGTTTTAGAAGGTGATATCCTTTCGAAAAAAGAATTGTTCAGTGAAGCCGATCAAAAATACGAATCTGCATTAGTTGATTTGCGAAATGATACAAACTATGTATTAAATCGAATTGAAGCCAAAATCGTTGAAAAAAGGATTATTGCTTTTATAAAAGATGGCAGATTCGACAAAGCAGAAGACCTTATTTATGAGGCTTTTTCAATATTAATAGAAGGATATAAAATGGAGACAAAACAATTGCCTGAAATTGATATGCTTCATCTGGAAAATACATTTTTTACTTTATATGAGATGTATTCAAGAATAAAGTACCGCCGCTTTGAAGAAAATCAAGAATTTGAGGATTTAGAGGCATCGAATAAAGCTATTTTAACCAGTTTGAAATTGGTTGAAAAATTTCGAAAATCATATGTTTCCGATAAATCAAAAAGTATAAAAGTTAAAGTAAAGAAGGATTTTGTTGATCATGCTTTGAATGTTTCAAACAGGCTTTATGAATTAGATGACATGAAAGACATGTCTGACATAACATATTTATTTGAACAGTCTAAATCAATTTTGCTGCTTGAAAAAATGATTTATAATTCAAAAAAAGGCAAAAATAAAATTGCTGGAAATGGTGATAGTTTAAAACTTAGGATAAAAGAATTAAATAAACAAATTGCAAAAGTTCAAGATTCAAAAATAGTAGATAGCTTGAGATTGATAGAAATGTCAATCCAAGAAGAAATAAATAAAAAAGAGATTGAGTTTTCAAAAATTTCTTCCTTGGAAAATACTGCTATTATAGATTTTATTTATTCAGATAATTACATCTATTCTTTAGTAGAAGAAAATGATTCTATAGTATTTTTTAATCACGGATCATCACAAACTTTAGATACTCTGGTTAATGCATTGAATAAAAATTTAAGTGGGGAAAGAAATAATGAAGATCTGGATTTCATTCTGAAAGATTTATACCTTTTTCTAATTAAACCTTTATCAATCAAATCAGATAAAATAATAATTATTCCTGATGGAAAACTAAGCTTAGTTCCTTTTGATATTCTGAAAGACGAATTAGGAGATTATTTATTAGAAAGTAAAATCTTGTCTTATAATTACCACCGATCAATTATAACCAACGAAAGAGCCCAAAACAAATCTCTTGAATTATTTTGTCTGGCTCCATCTTATAACAGTAAACCTAATTCAGATGAAAAGTTCATTTCAAGAGCAGCGCCGTATCAATTAAATTATGTGGATGATGAAATTAAAGCAATACAGAACTTGTTTAACACCTCTAAAATTAAGGAGGGATTCGAGAACATTGAATTTTCAGGTGACTTAAATAATGTTTCAATATTCCATTTTGCAGGCCATGCAAAAGTATTGAAGGATAGTGCATTTATATATTTAAACGATACACTAAAACTTAATTTTACAGATATTTTATTAGAACAGTTTGATGTGGATTTGGTCACTTTAAGTGCGTGCGAAACTGGGCTTGGTGAGTTTAAATATGGAGAAGGTGTACAAAGTTTAGGAAGAGCATTTATGTCATCTGGTGCTTCAACGATAGTAAATTCGTTATGGGCGGTAAATGATCATTCAACTTCATTAATGATGAAATATTTTTATTCGAATCTTAATAAAGGGTATGATGTTGATGATGCGTTAAGAAGAGCTAAAATAAAATATATTGCTGATGCCAGTCCTGAATTACAGCATCCTTATTATTGGGGAGGATTTGTTGTTTATGGAAATTTCAGTCCGTTAGTCGGCAAATCTCAACCGTTAATTTACTGGACTTTACTATTCATAATATTTCTTGGTTTAATTATTTATAAAAAAGGTATATTTAAAAAATAACACTCATCACAATGAAAATCAACTTAACGTTAATACTTGTATTAGGTAGTCTATTGTCTTTGATGTCACAGGATCAGCAATGGTATATTCCTGATTTTAACAACCCTTCTGGTTCAAATTATTATACAATAACAGGAGTTACACACCCAAGATCATCAATTTCAGGTTCTAAAAATGATCTGTTTATTATTTATGATGGAGGAAGTACCTATTTTAATTCTCGAGGAGTACCTGGGTTTTCTGAAGTAACTCAATTTTCATTAACTGGAGAAGATTATTTTCTTGATACAAATGGTAATAATTTTCCTATTAACTATTTATATTATACTAATAATTATGAAGGTGATGATTGGCCACCAGCATCTGTAGCTATAAATGTTACTACCAGCAATTCAAGTAGCTTGCCTACTCTAGTTATCGAACCTAATCCAAGTTCAGATCGACTTTCAGTGAATAAAACCGTAGTTCCAGGAACGGATATAGTTTTAAT
>JABDKX010000035.1 GCA_013001975.1 Saprospiraceae bacterium
CGTAATTCTATCAAGGGAAAAGACAATGTCATTGCATTTTGGAAAAATTGGCAAGAAACGACAGGTGGAAAAATGACCTTTGCAAAAAATACGCTTTTACCTATTAAAGTAAATAAACCGACAAACTACTATAAGGCGGTGGGTTCAGGAGTACTTGCATATACCGATATCACAATTACGCTTAAAGATCAATCTACAACGGTTAGGCAGCATGCTGTAATGATGTTCAATGATGACATGAAAATAAGCAATGTGTTTTTATATTACGATAGAACCGGAATCATGGAATTGACCAATGTGGTCTTTGGAGAAACCGAGTAAAGACGGCGTTTTAAAAGCCTATGTACAATTATAGGCATAAGTAATAACGGTTTGGGAGTAATCTTGAACCGTTTTTTGTTTTTATTACGTTTCCTGTAAATATAAAAATCTGTGGATTATTGATATGCTTTGGCTCATACGTTAATCGTTGACAACACACTAATGAGCTCATACTCCTTATAGTACTTAACTTGCGTTTATAGCTAAAAATAGTAGTTATAACGCATGGTTTATCATTCAAATTTGATTTTTTTTAGCTTTTTTGCATTATTTATCATTCATTCATAGTAAACAATTAGTATTTATTGCATATATTTGAATTAAAAAGCATTCAAAACAATATAATTAGGTTTATTATGAATGATATATCAAACAATGAATGGAGAGCAATGTCAGATAAATCTATAATGGAAACCATTGGAAGATTTATTCAATCACATCGATTAAATCAAAACAAATCACAAAATCAAGTAGCTAAAACAGCGGGTATTAGTCGTTCTACATTAAGCTTACTTGAAAGAGGGGAAAAAGTAAGAATTGACAGCCTTATTCAAGTATTAAGAGTTCTTGATTTACTATACATCATGGATGTTTTCAAGGTTCAAGACCAAATAAGCCCAATCGAGTATGCGAAACTTAAGAAAAGGAAAAGAAAACATGCCTCATCAAAGAAAGTTGATCATGGAACAAATGAAGATTTAGGATGGTAGATGTAGCCGAAGTAAAAATATGGGGCGTATTAGCCGGAGCTATTCGATGGGATGAATCACAACAATTGGGTTATTTTCAATATGCCCCAAACTTTATTGAAAAAGGTTGGGATTTGTCACCCATTAAAATGCCCATTGCTCAAGGTTCAAGAATATATAGTTTTCCAGAAAATAGAAAGGGCCGTAATGAAACTGAAGACACTTTCAAAGGGCTACCAGGATTGCTGTCTGATGCTCTACCCGATAAGTACGGAAACAAATTAATCAACACATGGCTATCGCAACAAGGCAGGTCAGAAAACAGCATGAATCCGGTCGAGAAATTGTGCTTTATTGGAACAAGGGGGATGGGGGCATTAGAGTTTGAACCTGCACAGATAAAAACCGGAACGAACACATTCTCACTCGAACTCAACAGCTTGATCGAGGTTGCAAAAAAAATCTTAAATGAACGAGAGAAATTCTTAGCCACGCTTAATGCAGATGAGGAGAAAGCAATGATGGAAATTTTGAAAATAGGAACATCGGCTGGTGGAGCTCGGCCAAAAGCCGTAATTGCATACAACCCTAAAACCAAAGAAATAAGGTCTGGACAAGGAAATGTTCCCAAAGGTTTCGAGCATTGGTTATTAAAATTGGATGGTGTGAGTGGAGAACAGTTTGGTGAAAGTTCCGGTTGGGGTCGAGTAGAATATGCATATTACCTCATGGCAATAGACAGTGGAATAGAAATAAACGAATGTCACTTATTGGAAGAAAATGGAAGGGCTCATTTTATGACCAAACGCTTTGACCGACAGGATAATATCAAACATCATATCCAATCATTGTGTGGCCTACAACATTACGACTTTAATGATATGTATGGCTATAGTTATGAACAGGTGTTTCAAACCATGCGGTTATTGAAACTGACCTACCCCGAAGCCGAACAGATGTTCAGGAGAATGGTGTTTAATGTAATAGCGACCAATTATGATGACCACACCAAGAACTTTTCATTTATTCTAAAAAAGAATGAAAAATGGAGATTGGCACCCGCCTATGATTTGTGCTTCTCTTTTGACCCAAACAATCATTGGGTAAACAAACAAACCTTGAGCGTTAATGGAAAGAGACTGGGTATCATTAAAGATGATTTAATGACCATAGCAGAAGACAATAATATTAAGAAAGGAAGGCGAATTATCGATGAAATAAATGATATCGTTAAATCATGGAAAGATTATGCCGAGAAGGCACAATTAAGAATCGATTTGAAAGAAAAAATTCATCATAATTTAAATACACTCTAAAATAGTTAAAAGTAATATTGCACAACAGGTTTTAAAGTGCATTACTCATGAGCTCGCCACAACCCCATACACAACACTTTTGTACACAATTGAAGGAAGGTCTAGAGAATTAAATCGAAAATTGATGGAGCTTGTAAAAATTAATACCATTACATATGAATTCGCCAATAATTTTAAACATAATCAAAAGCTAAGAGCAAGTTTCAACAGATTAACAGAAACCGTCTTTGGCTTTAGTTTAGAAAATTGGTACCATGATGGTTTCTGGGGCGACTATTATATTCCCTATTCACTGCTACATAATAACAAGCTTGTATCTAATGTATCAATTAATAAAATTGAATTTGACATTGAAGGTGAGCGAAAGACGGGTATTCAAATAGGAACAGTAATGACGGATGAAAAATACCGGAATAGCGGACTTAACAAGTACTTGATGGAAAAGGTAATGTGTGAATGGGAAAATCGGACTGATTTTGTCTATCTCTTCGCCAACGACAGTGTGCTTGATTTCTATCCCAAGTTCAATTTCAAGATAGTCAGGGAATATCAACACTCAAAAACCATAGACACACATGGCGCTTCATCATCATGGAAAAAACTGAACATGGAAGACCCGGCTGATGTCGCTTTTTTATTGGGAAGAATTAAGGAATCAATGCCAATAGCAAAGATAGCTATGCGTAACAATGCGTCTTTGATCATGTTTTACTGCCATTCCTATAAGAAAAACAACATTTTTTATAGTAAAGAACTGGATGTAATTGTCATCGCAGACTTTGAAGGTGACACTGTGTATTTAGATGATATATTTGTAATGGGTCCAATAGATATAGATTGTGTGGTAATAAGCATATCACATAAAAGCATTCGGCGGGTAGTTTTAGGATTTACGCCTTTGGATGATTCCGGGTTTGAGAAACATTTATTAAAGGGCACTGATACCCTATTTATGCTAAAGGATAAGGATGAATTTTTTACAAAAAAGCACTGGATGTTTCCAGTTTTATCTCACGCTTGAAAAAATGTATTCTTTAAAAGAAATAACTACACATATTACCGTAAAAAATAAATTTCCAGAGGTGGACACCGGCAACTACTCGTAGCCGGGATCGATGCGCTTCATTGATGACCAACCAAAAAGTATCAGACAAACGAAAATCCGTATAAGGAGTTTAGCCTGTTATCAACATACCTTTATCCCATAATAAATTACCTTAAAAATTAAACAAAATGAGTGCAAATCAATTTGGGAAAAAAGG
>JABDKX010000240.1 GCA_013001975.1 Saprospiraceae bacterium
ATGCAAGAACACTTTAATGAAAATTATATGGAAAGTTCTAAATTTCCTAAAGCCAAATTTAAAGGAAAGCTAAAAAATATATCATCATTAGATTTAAAAACAAATGGAACATATAAGCTTGATGTAAGCGGTGAGTTGGAAATTCATGGTGTAAAAAATGAAGTCGAGACAGTTGCAACATTTATAGTAAATGACAACACAATAACAGGTACGTCTGAATTAACAATTTTAGTGGCTGATTATGACATAGAGATACCTGCAGTGGTCAGAGATAATATCGCAAAAGAAGTGAAAGTAACTATTGAAGCAAACTATCAAGAATTTAATAGGTAATGAAAAAATATATTATACTTTGTTTTTTGGCATTATTTCTATATGATGAAAGTATAGCTCAAGATGACTTGTTATCATTGCTTGGTGAAGAAGAAACTATTGATTTTGCAACCGCAAGTTTTAAAGCCAATCGCGTTATAAACCTTCACTCAATAGAAAATACTGCTGGCGGTGTTTTAGACTTTAAAATATCACATCGATTTGGTTTCTTGAACCAAGGTCTCAGCAATTTTTTTGGGCTTGATCAATCAACTATTAGAATTGGTTTGGATTATGGTTTGAGTGATAATCTGATGATCGGGTTGGGAAGATCTAGTTTTGAAAAGACGGTAGATGGTTTTTTGAAGTATCGATTTTTAAGACAATCTAGTGGCAAGAAAAATATGCCAATCACAGCAGCATTATTTGCCAGTGCTGCCATTAAAACAACACCATTTCAAAATCCAGATAGGGAAAACTATTTTTCTAGCCGGCTCTACTATACTTATCAATTAATCGTTGGGCGAAAATTCAGTGATAATGTTTCTTTTCAAATTTCTCCTACACTTGTTCACAGAAATTTAGTTAGAGTGTCAACAGAAGCCAATGATGTTATGGCTATGGCATTTGCAGGCAGAGTAAAGCTGACAAAAAGGGTAGCATTAAATTCAGAATATATTTATGTGCTTCCTGACCAATTAGCACCAGGATTTAGAAATTCATTTTCTATCGGTTTTGATATTGAAACTGGCGGTCATGTTTTTCAGTTGCATTTTTCTAACTCAACTTCAATGATTGAAAAAGGCTTTGTTGCGGAGACAGCAGGAAACTTTTTTGATGGCGATATCCATTTTGGGTTTAATATATCAAGAGTTTTTACTTTGAAAAAATGATACGAATAACCGTTGAGATTCATTTATAAAATATGCTTTACTATTTTCATTTTATTCAGTTGCAGTTTTTATCAATTGCAAAGTCAAAGTATTTATAAATCTAATGATGTTGAAATATCTTTTATATCTGATGCACCGCTAGAGACCATAAAAGCGAAGTCTGTTATGGCTGGAGGTGTATTGAATGTGTCTGATGGGACGTTTGCATTTAAAGTAAATATTAACTCGTTCCAAGGATTTAACAATAGCCTTCAACGGATACATTTTATGGAAAACTATATGGAAACAGGTCAATACCCAGAAGCCATATTTAGTGGCCATATATTGGAAGATATTAACCAGGTACAAGAAAATAGAATCGTTAGAGCTAAAGGTGAATTAAAAATTCATGGAAAATCGAATGAAGTCATCATTAAAGTCTATTTGGATTTTGGTGAAGATAAAATAAACTTTACTTCAGATTTTAGTGTCTTATTGGCCGATCATGATATTGGTATTCCACTTATTGTAAGACAAAAAATATCTGAAGAAATATATGTAAAAGTCATTGGTAGTCTCGAGCCATAAATATTATTTGATTATCATCTATGCCTTAGTTCTTTGTTCAATTAAGGCACAAGAACCTATTTTCAATACCGTAGAACTTTCATCCTCATTTCGTATTAATTCATTTGCTGAGGATAATAATGGATTTTTGTGGATGGCTACAAAAGAGGGTCTGGTTTTTTATAACGGCTTCGAAGATTTAAAAATAGACAGTGCTTCAGGTGCGTATTATGATTTGGTATTATATGGTGATTTTATTATTAGTGGTAAAGATAATGGTAAAATAGAAGTATTTAATACACAGACAAAGAGAATTGAATACAACATTCAATTGCCTTCTAAAAAAAGGATCAATAATTTATTTCTATCAGATGAAAAGATATATGTATCAACAAACGGTGACGGTTTGTTTGTAGTTGATAATTTATTTCAAAATCCAAACGTTTATCAATACCCTGGAAACTATACAAAATATCTTTATAAAATTGTTTATTCTTCCAACTCAGATCGTTTTATTATTTCCTCTGATAGAGGATTATACACCCTTGTGAAAGGCGATAGTATAATCAATAAACATAAATATTTTCCTGATGTAATTGTAAATAACCTGACCTTGGACGAAAGTAATCTTTGGTGTGCTACATATGATTCAGGGTTAATTTTGCTTGATCTACAAACTGACTCCTTGTCAAAGTATGATCAACAAACAGATGAAAAAATACAAGATATCGTAGTTCATGAAAACACAGTTTATTTTTGTAAAGAATCTGGACTTTGGACTTTAGGTCAAGACGGAAACCTAAGTGAAATTAACAGCTTATGTTTAATCGAAAATATAGGAAACTTATTTTTAGATTCAGAAAGTAATTTGTGGGTAGGTGGTAAAGAGTCTACATTATGTAAAGGAAATTTATTGTTTCAAATAATCCCTCATAATTTATCCTCTGACATTCAAACGATATTTGAAATATCCGATCGAATAATCATTGGCTCTCAGCAAGGACTTTTCTTTCGAAAAGAAAATGGTCGTTGGGAAAAAGTGATTAATAATAATATAACACACATTTCTGGTTTTAATAATTACCTATTAATCGGAAGTTATTCCAATGGTCTTTTTATTCTAGATAATAATTTAAAAGTATTAAAAAATATCACTTCAAAGAATGGCTTAATAAATGACGCAATCCTGGATTGTCATCAAGTAGAAAACGGTAACTACATTGTTTCCACATTGGCAGGTTTACAATCAATTAATTTATCTACATCAAACAACGAAATCTCTTTAGAAGCAGATGCGTTATTTGAGAAATACCAATTTCACGATTACTTCCTAGAGGTATTTAAGGACGAAAAAGCTGGTATGTTATTAGGTACTGATAAGGCAGGCTTAGTACAAATAGATAATAAAGTTGTTAGAATTGATTCTTTGAATGATAAAAAAGTTGGTAGTATTTATTCTATTACCAGAGCAAAGGATAGGACGCTTTGGTTGAGTTCATCAAATTTGGGATTGTTGAAATTTAATAAGGATTCATTACAAGTTATAGAAGAAATACAATTTGATGGCGACCCATACACAAGCATTATACCATTGGAAAAGAATCACTTACTTCTTGTTCGAAAAAAAAGCATTGATCTTTATGATGTAGATAATAACAACATTATTTATTTTAACAAAGAAATTAACCTCAGTCATCGGGAGGCCTATTTCAATAATTATTTTGTAAATGA
>JABDKX010000226.1 GCA_013001975.1 Saprospiraceae bacterium
TAATTAATCTTCTATATATTCGCATTATGAATTTATTTACAAATACAAATTGGTGGTGGCTGAATACTGATAAAGCATATCGGGATTGATAGTCATACTTTGTATTTAAAAAAGGCTTGTCGCAACCCGATAAGCCTTTTTTTATTAATGTATACTAAGCATATGAAATATAAATTAATAGAGCGTAAAATGTTGGCAGACCAATTTACTCCTGTAAGTTTGTTTCTAAAATTACGTCAGAAATACCATCAGGTCCTATTGCTTGAAAGTACTGATTATTCTAGTAAAGAAAACAGTCAATCGTTTATTTGCTTTGATGTCGTTGAAGGTATCAAACTTATTGAAGACGAGTTGTATAAGTATAAACATAAGGAAATCACTTCTCAAAAAATTGAAAAAACCGAACTTCTGAGTCATATTCAGTCATTCATAAATCATATCGATGTCGATAACAATGAACCCGGTCATGGCGTTTTTGGATACAGTTGCTATGATAGCGTTGCGTATTTTGAAACGATTAAACTTGATGAGGAAAAACCAAAGGATGCTATTCCAACCATGCGTTATGACTTTTACAAATATGTGATTGTTTTTGATCATTACCATGAATCATTAACTATAAAAGAATACTTAACTGAAGATTCAACCAGTAATTTGGACGCTATAGAACAAATGCTTAGGTATCAAGACAATCTCAATTTTTCCTTTGACATTGTAGGTGAGGAAACTAGTAATATTACGCCTGAAAAATACATGCAAAACATCAGAGTTGCAAAAGAACATCTTCAACGAGGAGATATATTTCAAGTAGTCCTTTCAAGACGATTCGAACAAGAATTTACAGGAGATCCTTTTAACGTTTACCGTACACTGCGATCTATAAACCCAAGTCCCTATCTGTATTATTTTGATTATGGCAATTTCAGAATATTTGGTTCTTCACCTGAAGCAGAAGTTGTTATTAAAGAGGGCAAAGCTGAAATTCACCCAATAGCAGGAACTTTTAAAAGGACAGGTGAACATGCCACAGATTTGCAGCGAGCACAGGAATTAAAAGAAGATCCAAAAGAAAATGCCGAACATGTTATGTTGGTCGATTTGGCAAGGAATGATCTCAGCAGATTTGCAAAGAACGTTACAGTAAAAAAATATAAAGAAATTCAGTATTTCAGTCATGTGATACATTTAACCTCATTGGTTGAAGGTCAACTTGAAAATATGGATGATGCGTTAAATGTATTTGCAACTACTTTTCCAGCTGGTACTTTATCTGGAGCGCCGAAATACAAAGCCATGCAAATTATTGACAAATTAGAATCAACGCACCGAGGTTTTTATGGCGGTGCCTTAGGTATGTTGGGGTTAAATGGTGACATAAATCACGCCATCATTATACGTTCATTTTTAGCTATTAACAACACACTTAAATATCAAGCGGGTGCTGGCATCGTCATCAGCTCAGATGAGCAAAAGGAATTAGAAGAAGTTAACAATAAATTAGGCGCTTTAAAATTAGCCGTTGCTATGGCTTTAAATTTGTAATTATGGAAAAGAAAGTTTTAGTAATAGACAATTACGATTCATTCACATACAATTTGGTGCATAGTATTGAGAAAATACTTAAATCAGAAGTCAGTGTATATAGAAACGATGAAATATCGCTAGAGGCCGTCGATGAATTTGATTACATTTTTATTTCTCCAGGACCTGGTATACCATCCGAAGCAGGTTTGACAGTAGACATAATTAAATCATATTATAAAACGAAAAAAATATTTGGTGTTTGTCTTGGTCTTCAATCCCTAGTCGAAGCTTTAGGAGGCAACATTGAAAACTTAGAACAAGTATTTCATGGCATCGAATCTGAAATGTATCAAACTGAAAACAAAAGCATTATTTTTCAAGGAATTGATGACACATTTAAAGCAGGTCGATATCATTCATGGGTTGCAAAAAAAGAAGATATCCCAAAAGAGTTAGTAATCACTTCAGTTGATAATTCTGGAGAAGTGATGTCTGTTGAGCATATTAATCTTCCAGTCTATGCAGTACAATTTCATCCAGAAAGCATTATGACACCGGATGGTGATAAAATGATAGAAAACTTCTTAAGTCTTAGTTAAACATTAGAATAAATGAAAAAGATTTTAAATAAATTATTTGAACACCAAAAGCTGAATGCTGATGAGGCCAAGCAAATCCTCATCGACATAGCGAATGGCAAATACAATGAAGCTCAGGTTGCTGTTTTTCTTGGTGTCTATATGATGAGAAGTGTGGGTATTGAAGAATTAAAAGGATTCAGGTCAGCATTGCTCGACTTATGTTTACCAGTCGATCTGGGAGGAATAGAGTCAATCGATTTATGTGGTACAGGTGGCGATGGAAAAAATACATTTAACATCTCTACAACGACTTCTTTTGTAGTTGCCGGTGCAGGATACAAAGTCAGTAAACATGGTAATTATGGTGTATCCTCTATGTGTGGTTCATCAAATGTTTTAGAACATCTTGGTTATAATTTTACAAATGACGCAGATACCTTGAAAAGAAAAATAGATGAAAATAACATCTGTTTTATGCACGCGCCGTTATTTCACCCTTCAATGAAATTTGTTGCGCCTATAAGAAAAGCTTTAGGGATTAAAACATTTTTCAATATGCTGGGACCATTGGTTAATCCTGCTAAACCTACACACCAATCAGTTGGCGTTTTTAGTTTAGAATTAGCGCGCTTATACAATTATATTTTTGAGGATTCATCTACAAACTACTCTATCGTATATGCTCTAGATGGTTACGATGAGGTATCGCTGACAGATCAAACTTATGTCATAAATTTAAATGGAGAACATATTATAAACCCAAATGAGTTCGGTTATACAAAAGTAAAAGCAGAAAATATTTACGGTGGTCAATCAATTGAAGAAGCTGCAAATATTTTAATAAGTATTTTAAAAAATAATTCTACTGTAGATCAAAAAGAAGTTGTGCTTGCTAATGCGGCTTTGGCAATAAATTGTTTCGAAAAAGATAAATCACTATTGGAGTGTAAAGCTATTGCTCAGGAAAGTATTGAGTCGGGCAATGCGTTTCGGGTATTGGAAAAAAGTGTTGATAAATAAAGATTAAGAATTATGAATTGAGAATTATGAATTATGAATTATGAATTATGAATTATGAATTAAAGATTAAAGATTAAAGATTAAAGATTAAAGATTAAAGATTAAGAATTAAGAATTAAGAATTAAAATTGAATATTCTAGATAAAATAGTGTTACAAAAACAGAAAGAAGTGGAGCTTGCAAAAGCTCAATACACTATCTCTGATTTAAAGAAGTCTGTTCTTTATAAAAGACCATGTTATTCATTCGCTGAATCTATCTTACAAAATAATCGGCTAGGTATCATTGCTGAATTTAAAAGAATGTCGCCTTCAAAAGGATTAATCAATATTCATAATAATGAAATCAAGGATGTCGCAGCGGGATACGAGAAAGCGCAAACAAGCGCAATGTCAGTTTTAACGGATCAGCAATTTTTTGGTGCAAATGATAAGGATATCTTATTAGCCAGAGCATTTACGTCCTTGCCTCTTCTAAGGAAAGAATTTATTATTGATCCTTATCAAGTGCATGAAGCAAAGGCACTGGGTGCAGATGCCATTTTATTGATCGCTGCTATATTGAATAAAAAAACAGCAACCAAACTTTTTGAAGAAGCACAATTATTAGGATTAGAAGTTCTATTTGAAATTCATGATGTAAGTGAAATTGAAATTATTCCTGACGATGTAAAAATCATTGGTATCAATAACAGAGACTTAAAATATTTTAAGGTAGACTTCGAACGATCTATGAGGATGTTTGATCAATTACCAAATGATAAAATAAAAATTTCAGAAAGTGGTCTATCAGATTCTAAAACTGTAACAGAATTAAAAAGGAAAGGGTTTGATGGATTTCTTATTGGAGAAAATTTCATGAAAACAAATAACCCAGGTCTCAGTTGTGCCCAGTTTATTAATGAATGTAAAGCATTGCTCGATGATAATTAAAGTTTGTGGTTTGATTTCAAATAAAGCAGTGGATTCAATGTCTGGTGTTGGTGCGCAATGGGTAGGACTTAATTTCTATGCAAAGAGTAAACGATTTATATCTAAAGATTTTATAATTGAGAATAATAAAGTCAAAAAAGTTGGTGTCTTTGTTGATCCAACTATTAATGAAATTAAGAAGAAATTCGAATTTTACAACTTAGATTTTATTCAATTACATGGCAATGAAAACAAAGCTTTTTGTCAAAAAGTGCAATCATTCTGCCCGGTTATTAAAGTATTTCATATTGACAAAGATTTTGATTTTTCCATAACACATGAATTCGAATTTTGTGATTACTTTCTATTTGATACAGCAACTTTTGAATTCGGGGGTAGTGGAGAAAAATTCAACTGGGAAAAACTAGATGATTATAAAGGCAGTACGCAATTTCTTCTGGCAGGTGGTATTGATGAAAATGATGCCATCAGTATTTCAGAAATCAATCACCCTCAATTTCTCGGTATTGACATCAATTCTAAATTTGAGATTGAACCCGGTATAAAAGATCCTGAAAAAGTTAAATCATTTATAGGCAAAATAAATTTAAAATTATGACAAATACACAAGTAAAACATGCTATAGACAAGGATGGATTTTATGGAGACTTTGGTGGAGCTTTTATTCCTGAAATGTTGTTTTCCAATATCAACAAATTACAAAAATCGTATGTCGAAATTTTAAATGATGAAAGCTTTAAAGAAGAGTTTCAAGACTTATTAAAACAATACGTAGGCAGACCAACACCGCTATATCATGCCCAACGTTTGTCATCCAGGTACAATACCAACATATATTTAAAAAGAGAAGATTTATGTCATACTGGAGCACACAAAATAAACAATACGATTGGCCAAATTCTCTTAGCCAAAAGATTAGGTAAGACGAGAATCATAGCTGAAACGGGTGCTGGTCAGCATGGCGTTGCTACGGCAACAGTATGTGCATTAAAAGGCATGGAGTGTATCGTTTATATGGGAGAAGTTGATATCGCCCGTCAAGCTCCAAATGTTGCAAGAATGAAAATGCTGGGCGCTGAAGTGAGGCCTGCTATAAGTGGAAGTCGGACTTTAAAAGATGCAACAAATGAAGCTATTAGAGATTGGATAGATAACCCAGTTGACACCCATTATATTATAGGTTCTGTTGTTGGACCGCATCCTTATCCTGATATGGTGGCACAATTTCAATCCGTAATCAGTGAAGAAATAAAAAAGCAACTAAAAGAGCAATTAAATCGAGACAAACCTGACCATATCATCGCCTGTGTGGGTGGAGGTTCTAATGCAGCTGGCGCTTTCTTTCATTATCTTAACGATGAAGATGTCAATTTGATTTTAGTAGAAGCTGCAGGTAAAGGCATTGATACTGATCACTCTGCTGCGACAAGTATTTTAGGTTCTCAAGGTGTTATTCACGGAAGCTTGACGATGCTCATGCAAGATCAAGAAGGACAAATTATTGAACCCTATTCAATATCCGCTGGATTGGATTACCCTGGCATTGGTCCCTTACATGCACATTTAATAAAAACAAAACGGGCAGAAGTATTTTCTGCAACGGATGAAGAAGCTATTAAAGCTGCTTTCGAATTAACAAGACTCGAGGGTATTATTCCAGCTTTGGAATCTGCACATGCCTTTGCTGTTCTAAATGAAAAAATATTCAGTAAAGATGATGTAGTTGTGATCAACTTATCAGGAAGAGGAGACAAAGATTTGGAGACATATATTTCAAAATTAACGGACCACAAATAAAATCAAAATGGAAATCAATCGAATACAAAAAGCATTTCAACATTCTGATGGTGGGCTTCTTAATATATTTTTTACGGCCGGATTTCCTACACCAGAAGACATCGAAAGCATCATTACCAAGCTTAATGATTCTGGCGTGAACATGATTGAACTTGGCATTCCATATTCAGACCCACTTGCAGATGGATTAACCATTCAAAAAAGCAGTAAAATAGCGTTAGAAAATGGAATGAATTTAAACATTGCTTTTGATGCAGTGCAAAAAATAAGAACCAAAGTAGACTTACCTATTATCATGATGGGGTACTATAATCAATTCTTACAATATGGCTTTGACAAACTAATGTCTAAAATGAAAGCGCATGATGTTGATGGTTTAATAATTCCAGATATGCCGTTAGATTATTATGAGAAATTTTACAAAGGAAAATTTGAAAAAGCGAATATTGCCATCTCATTTCTTATCACACCAGAAACATCTGAAGAGCGCATCAGATATGCTGATAAACTAACGACAGGATTTATTTATGTTGTCGCACAATCAAGTTTGACAGGGAATGCAAACGACATCTCACAAGATCAAAAAAAATACTTCGAGCGTATTAAAAACATGAATCTCAGCAATCCTAAATTGATAGGATTTGGCATTCATGACAAAACAACTTTTAACAATGCTTGCCAATTTGCAGAAGGTGCCATAATTGGAAGTGCATTTATACGCTGTTTAGAGAAATACGGGACTGATGGTATAGAATCATTTATTGAAAATATTTTATAATTGTTGCCTAACGAAAGTAATTTTGTAACATGAAAAAAAAGCTTTTAATTCTTTTCGTAATCATTCTTGCTTTAATCGGGATAGCTTACTTTCTTGTCTATCCAAAAATGCCAATTCTTACTGGATACGCTGCAAAAAAAGCATGTTCATGTTATTACATCGCTAATAGGAATAAAGAATCAATTCTTAATTACGATCTGGCTAAAAGTCCATTGAATCTCGCAAGTATTGACATTTTAGAAAATGAAAATATGGCAGAAGCCAGTGTTTTTGGACTTGGCAATTCCAAGGCTTACTATTCACCAAAACTTGGGTGTAGGTTGATCAAAAATGATAACTTAACTTCAAAAGAAATAGAATTAAGAACACATCCAAAAGTTTCAGGTTTTAATTTTGATCAAAAGCAAGTTGGCTTCGATCAAAGTAAAATCAATGAAGCGATTAGAGAAGCTTTTGATGATGATGAAAAATGGGAGAAACAAACCAGAGCATTAGTTATTATTCAAGATGATTCATTAATAGCAGAACATTATGCTCCTGGATTCAACAAAGACTCTAAGATTTTAGGATGGTCGATGACTAAAAGTATTACAAATGCCTTAGTGGGCATACTTGTCAAACAAGGAAAATTGCAAATTAATAAAACGGCATTATTTGAAGAATGGCTCGATGATAAACGACGAAATATCAGTTTAGATCATTTATTAAGAATGAACTCTGGATTAGAATGGGAGGAAAATTATGCTGAGATTTCTCCAGCCACTAATATGTTATTTCAGACACATAATATGGGAGACTATGCGTCTAGTTTTAAATCAGAATTTGAACCAGGAGATCATTGGGAATATTCAAGTGGTACAACAAATATTATAAGTAAGTTGATTAGGGATCAATTTGACAATGATGAAGACTATCATGACTTTCCCTACAAACTGTTCAGCAGACTAGGCATAGAATCATTTGTCATGGAAGCAGATGCTTCAGGTCATTACGTTATGTCATCTTATTGCTTTGGCACACCAAGAGATTGGGCAAAACTAGGATTGTTGTATCTAAACGATGGTATAATGGGTGAAGATACTATTCTTACAAAAGAATGGATTGATTATTCAATAACACCTACAGAAAATTCTACGAATGGATGTTACGGTGCTCATTTATGGTTAAACACAAATCAGAATGAGCTCAAAAACTTGCCTTCTTCGATCTATAAATTCAGTGGCTTTGAAGGTCAGTATGTATATATCATTCCTTCCAAAAATGCAGTTGTTGTCAGGATGGGTCTTTCAAAAGGACCTCCCTTTGATGTAGAAAAAATGATGAATTTAATATATGATGCCCTTTAATAAGTTTTAAATAAAAAGTCTTTTCCAACTAACAATCGAGAATATAATTATTATAATTCGCTAAAATTTTATAACTTTAGAAGGAGTACGATCTGAAAGAATGGGAAAATAGTCCTGCTAACTAGATATTTTACTCTCCTTATTTTTCAATTTATATCAGATTTTTACTGTAATACTTTTGTAAATTTTGTACACATACAAAATTTAGAAACGCTTTTGATGAAACTAAATTTTGAACATGGTTTACGATCTAACCTATCGAGAACAGGAGATTGTATATCTCATATCAATGGGATTCTCCTCAAAGGAGATTGCACAAAAACTATTTATCAGTAAAGAAACCGTGCGATCTCATAGAAAAAATATATTTATAAAAATGGATGCCAGAAATGTAGCTGGGTTGGTTAGAAGAGCTTTTGAAAATAAAATCCTAGAAATATAACACAATGCTCATTAAATACAATTAAAAATATAAATCACGAAAATCTTTTTAACCGACCAAAAAGTGTGCGTAAAATACTATTCTAAAATAATGAACTAGAATATTATTACTAAATAAAGTAAGATTTTATAACAAATCAAAATCCAACAGATATTAGTAATGGAATTGATTATTAACTACAAAAACACTTACAATGAAAAACTTAATTAAGATTTTCTCATTAGCATTCTTTTTAACAGTTGTATTTAATTTACAAGGACAAGATGCGGCGCCTCGTTCTTACAACTCCATTGCATATATGAAAGTCGAACCAGGAATGCATGATGAATACGTAGAACTAGAAAAAGCATGGCAAAAAATTCATCAAAGAAATATTGATGCTGGAAAATATGGCTCTTGGCACGTGTACCAAGTATTATATCCTAACGGCGCAAACGAAAGCTATAATTATATTGTTAGAACGCATTTAGAAAATGAAGATCAACTTGCGGCATACATAAATAATTATTCGATGCCAGATGATTGGAAATCAATCTTAAGTGAAGAAGAGATTGCACTCATTGATAAAACATCTGAAATTAGGACTTGGGTTAATTCAGAAATTTGGGCAACCCTAGAATATGTTTCAAATGAAGGTGATGACAATGAGATTACTGTTTTCAACTTTTTCAGTATACCTGAAGGAAGTTCCAGAACTGCACATCAGAAAATGGAAAACGAAGTATGGAAGCCTGTACATCAAGCAAGAATGAACGATGGCCAAATGGAAGGCTGGGCTATGCTGACAAGAAGGTTGCCCTACGGTTCTGATAATCCATACGTAGATGGTACGGTAGATATTTATAAAGACATGGATCAGCTTATCAAATCCCAAACTTTTCCGTACTTCGAGGATGTGCATCCAGGCGTTTCTACTGATGATATATTTGAACAAACCCTTCAAGTGTGCGATCTTAGAAGATCAGAAGTTCGAAAGAAATTGTTATCAGCTGCAAAAAGTAATTAATAATAAAACACGTATTTAAAATGGTTTTTAAATACGTGTTTTTCGTATTGTCTATTATTTGTAAATTGGGTCATGGTTTTAGACAAAAACAAAGAACCCAAAATTTGTATTATCGGTGCAGGCTGTTCTGGATTAACAGCTATTAAAAACTTAATATCAGCTGGAATAAAAAACGTCACCTGCTTTGAGCAAAATGATTATATAGGAGGAAATTGGAAATACACTGCCGAAACAAGTCACTCCAGCGTTTGCTCAACTACGCATATCATCAGTTCTAAAAAGATGTCAGAATATACTGACTTTCCTATGCCAGAACATTATCCAGACTACCCTTCCCACACTCAAGTTCTTGCTTACTTTGAATCCTATGCTGAAACATTCCATTTAAAACAGCATATACAGTTTAATACAAAAGTTATTCGTGTTTCCAAAAACCAAGACGAGAGATGGGCAATCCAAACAAATGATAATGTAACACATCTCTTTGATTATCTTGTTATTGCAAATGGACATCACTCTGAACCCCGACATCCTGATTTTGCTGCGTCCTTTCAAGGTGAGTATTTACATTCCCATAATTTTAAGAACAATACACCGTTCAAAGACAAAAAAGTATTGGTGATAGGTGCAGGCAATTCTGGTTGTGATTGTGCAGTCGAGACAAGTCGTGTCGCGAAAAAAGTTGACATCAGCCTTCGAACACCCCAATATATTATTCCTAAATTTTTCCTTGGAAAGCCGAGTGATACTTTTAATGAAAAGACATTATTTCTACCCATGTTTGTTCGTAATTTTCTCTTAAAAACTTCATTGAAGTTTCAAATCGGCAAATACTCAGATTATAACTTACCGAATCCGAAACATGGTATTTTAAATGCACATCCTACATTAAATTCTGAATTGCTTTATAAAATCAGACACGGAAAAGTGCATCCCAAACCTGCTGTTAGTAAAATTGAAGGCCGACGTATTTATTTTGCTGATGGGCAACAAGAAGAATATGATTCAATAATTGCCGCTACAGGATATAAAATTTGGACGCCATTTTTTGACAGTGATTTTTTAGATTACTCGAATGCAGATCGCGTCCCTTTGTATTTGAGGATGTTTCACCCAGACCACAAGCATCTCTTCTTTATTGGATTGTTCCAACCGCAAGGTGCAATATGGCCAGCCAGCGATCTGCAGTCACAACTGTTAGCGCATCATTTAAGTGGTAAATGGCAGTTACCAGAAAACATAGCTGAAAAAGCAGAAAAGGAATGTGATGAAATTGAAGCAACATTTATGAAAAGGAAGCGACATACCATCGAGGTAGATTATCACAAATTTGCTAACAGATTAAAAAAACAAATTCAATCGACAGCTTAGAGCAATTAATTATTGAAATTAATTTAATTCGACAAAGCCATTGAGCAACTCCTCACAAACAGATTGGTACTCATCTATAAGATTCTGAGAAGTATAGGTTACAAATTGAAGTGTGCCGCCTTCATCCGAGTGATAATAACCAACATATGAAAACTTGATTCCTTGTGTTGTCCCGTTCATTTGCAAGTAAAGCAGTTTCATTCCATTAACCATGCGATATTCCTCTTTCACAATCTTTAAATCAGGTGCAACACTTCTCCCGTTTTCTAAGGCAATTTGACGTAATGACAACAATGGAATTTGAATTTTCTCCGAAATGATCATTCCATACAAATCACCATCTTTCATTTGAAGATCATACTCTGCTTCAGTTCCATCCTCACCTTTTTTGAACATCCATTTTTTAGGATTTATATAAAAACCTTTATCAATTTTTTCACTTTTCAATAAAAAACCAGCATTATCACTTTTTGAAAACTCAGTTGGATTTAAAGGAATTTCTTGCGTTTCAATTGGGTCGCCATTTTTGAAAATCCATGTGCCATCTTCGTACAATATAACTTCTTCTCCTACTTCGGTAACAGCATTGATTTGCGCATAATTAACATTAGATGCCAGCAAAAAAACCAATAATATTAACGTGTTCTTCATAATTTTAAATTAATGTGATTTTGAATGAAATCAATATAAATGTATTTAATTAGAGGCTATATTTCAAAGTTTAAGAATGTCAATGATTAGATGATTCCAAACCTAATTCTTTTCTTAAATGTGCATCACTTACACTATTATGATTCCAATAAGGACTCTTTAGTGTATTTGTAAGGACACCGGTTGTGACCAAACTTTTTTCGCTACCAAATCCACTCTTTACCTTCTCACTCCAAGATATAATTTTGAATGGAAATTCATTTTCAAATATTATTGCTAATTCTCTTTGAATCGAACTGTAATCAATTGAATATTTCAGCATTGGTTTATTGGATAGGTTTTCATCATTATATTGACCAAGTGTGGCAGTAGCAGATTCAGCTCGAATAGGCAAATGTCGCATTCGCAAATGTTGGGTATTTGGAATCATACGCACTTTTCCAGTAGGAAGTTCTGCAGGATTTAATCTGATTCGAGTCCATACTTCATCTTCAAGCACGGCCATTGGCAAATTAACTTCTGTGTCTCCTTCATTTTGAAAGTATGAAAACAATTTAGACTTATACTTTTTCTTATCTAAATTTATTTGCATAAACGTATGACCACACCACTCTTGAGCAGAAGTAGTCACTTTGATTGTAGGCTTATTTTTATCCACGGGAGTAAACACGGATGACATCAACGAATATGGATAGAGACCAGTAAAGAATTTTCTGGTAAAGTTCAGTTTTAAAATTGGAACAACATTATTTCTATCACCACCTTCAAATTTAACTTGTTTGTCTTCTCTAAATTCTTCTGTAACAAAAATTAAGACCGCTTCTCCTTTATGTAACTCACCGTAACGAGCTTGTTTCAATTCGTACCTAGCTAGTTCTGCTTCACCATTGTACCAATATTTATCAAATTCTTCTTGACTAAAGTCATCAATTTTGATTTGTTGCCCTTCAGCACAACTAATTAAAAAAAGAGATAGCATAAAACACGAAGATAAAAGATATAGGTTTTTCATAGTATACATATTCAAACTTTTAAACTTAAGTATGGTATTTTTTTATATTTAAAGAACATGTGGCATCATTAATAGTTTAGTCAATTGCCTTTAATTGAGAAAAATGTAATCTATCCAAAAGAATCGAATACATTTAATTAAATTAGGTCACTTTTTAAGATAACCTAAATTCATATCATGCGAATCTTTCTATTTGGATTTCTTTTTCTATTGACGAGTGGTCTAATTGGTCAAGATAATTTTGAAAATATACGTGCACTTGAATGGCGAGAAATTGGCCCGTATAGAGGCGGAAGATCTTGTGCAGTAACAGGTGTTATGGGTAAACCTAATCTCTTCTACTTTGGATCTACAGGAGGCGGAATTTGGAAATCTACAGATGGAGGCAGATCATGGGAAAATATTTCAGATGGATTTTTCGGTGGCTCCATTGGTGCCATTGCTGTATCTCAATCGGATAACAATGTCATCTATGTAGGAGGTGGAGAAAAAACAGTGCGGGGCAATGTGTCTTCAGGATATGGGCTTTGGAAATCTGAAGATGGTGGCAAAACATGGCATTCTAAAGGATTGAAAACGTCTCGTCATATTTCTAGAATTAGAATACATCCCACCAATCATAATATTGTTTACGCAGCTGCAATGGGCAATCTTTATAAGGACACATCAGATAGAGGCGTTTATAAAAGCACAGATGGTGGCAACACTTGGAAAAAAGTATTATTTGCCAATAATAAAGCTGGAGCCGTTGATTTAATTATTGACCCTAACAATTCAAGAAACTTATATGCCAGCACATGGAATATTAGAAGAACGCCTTACTCTTTGTCAAGTGGCGGAGAAGGCTCTGCCCTCTGGAAAAGCACCGACTCTGGTGAAACATGGAAAGATATTTCTGCCAACAAAGGATTGCCGGAAGGAACATGGGGAATTTCTGGTATAACAGTATCGCCTGCAAATTCTGACAGGTTATGGGCGATTATAGAAAATGAAAAAGGAGGTGTTTATCGTTCTGAAGATGCAGGTAAAACATGGGCCAAAGTTAACGACAAAAGAGATTTGAGACAGCGCGCGTGGTACTACACTAGAATATATGCTGACCCACAAGATGAAGATATTGTTTATGTCGTCAATGTTTCATACCATAAATCAAAAGATGGCGGAAAAACATTTAAATCAAAAAGAGCCCCACATGGAGATCATCATGATTTATGGATCGCTCCAGAAAATCCAGACAGAATGATTATTGGAGATGATGGTGGTGCTCAAGTCACTTATGATGGCGGAGACACATGGTCAACCTATCACAATCAACCAACGGCGCAATTTTATCGCGTAACAACTGACAATCATTTTCCTTACAGAATTTATGCCGCACAACAAGATAACAGTACGATTAGAATTTCAAGTCGCACAAGCAGTTCTGTAATAAATGACAAACATTGGGAAAGTACAGCCGGCGGAGAATCTGCACATATTGCTATCGATCCGAATAACAATGAAATAGTATATGGTGGAAGTTATGACGGATATTTAACAAGACTTGATCACAGCACTGGACACAGACGTGCCGTTAATGTTTGGCCTGACAATCCTATGGGTCATGGTGCTGAAGATTTTAAATTCAGATTCCAATGGAACTTTCCAATCTTCTTTTCACGTCATGATTCTAAAAAGCTATACACAGCTTCAAATCATTTACATGTTTCTACTGATGAAGGACATTCATGGGCAACAATCAGTCCTGACTTGACTCGAAATGACAGCACCAAGTTGGGTTCTTCAGGTGGTCCCATCACAAAAGATAATACGAGTGTAGAATATTATTGCACCATATTTGCTGCTCAAGAATCATCTATTACAGAAGGGTTAATTTGGGTGGGCACTGACGACGGCTTGGTCCATCTTACTAAAGATGGTGGAGAAAATTGGACTGATATAACACCTAGGAATATGCCAGAATGGATGATGATTAATTGTATTGAGCCAGATCCACATGATGCAGCGACGTGCTATATTGCGGGCACCAAATACAAAACTGGCGATTTTAATCCTTACATCTATAAAACTACAGATTATGGAAAGAGTTGGAAAAAAATAACAAATGGTATTGATCGTGAGCATTTTACACGAGCCATAAGAGTTGATTTGACTACGCCTGGACTGTTATATGCTGGAACAGAAACTGGCATGTATTACTCTAACAATGATGGCGAGCAATGGCATCCATTACAGCTGAATCTGCCAATAGTTCCCATAACAGATCTTGCCTTAAAAAACAATGATTTAATAGCAGCAACTCAAGGCAGAGGATTGTGGGTATTAGATGATTTAGATCTTATAAAGCAAAGTCTTAAATCCAATGGTAATGAAGACATTTTATTTAAGCCTGAAGATGTTTACCGTATGGATGGGCGTCAAAATAAAAAACCAAAGGGAGCTGGAAAAAATCATTACTCAGGTGTCAATACTTATTATTATTTAAATGACTATGATTCTAAAAAAGACACAATAACGATTTCTTATATAACGACTGATGGAGATACAATCAATTCATATTCGACGCATTCAAAAGAAAAAACTAATAAATTAAAAGACTTAATGAAAGGATCTAATCTTCATAATTGGAATATGAGATATCCCAATGCTAAAAAATTCGAAGGCATGATTTTTTGGTGGGGCTCACTCAGTGGCTCGAAAGTGAACCCAGGTGAATACCATGTTTCATTAAATATCAATGGCAAAACACAGGACAAATCATTTTCTGTTTTAAAAGATCCAAGAATAAATATATCTGATGCTGATTTCGTAGAACAAACCACATTTATAAATTCAGTTAATAGCAAGGTAACAGAAGCACATGAAGCAATCATTGAAATGAGGAAAATTAAAGCGCAGTTAAAAGCATTTCAAAAGAATCATAAAATCGAAGTCATCGATAATAAGATTTCTGAAATCGACTCTACCCTTTCCGTCATTGAAAAAGAATTATATCAAACTAAAAATAAAAGTGGTCAGGATCCGCTTAACTTCCCAATTAAATTGACGAACAAGTTAGCGCATCTCAATTCACTGGTTCAAGTTGGTGATAGCAGACCTACGAAACAAATGTATGCTGTAAGAGATGAACTCACAGGGATGATAGATGCTCAATTAGCGAAATATTTTTTAATACGTGATGAAGAGTTGAAGGTATTAAATAATTTAATACGAGAAAATGTGGAGGATTTTATAAAGTATTAGAAATTAGATTGATCTCTATTTTGTATATAAAATTAAAAACTTGATTAAATAGCAACTTGAAAAATTTAAAAGATATCTCTTCTTTAGAAGACATCAAATTAATGATCGACACATTTTACGAAAGTGCAACCCAAGATTCTACAATCGGATTTATTTTCCAAAACCATATGTCGAAATCGATGGAAGAACATAAGCCAAAAATTTATAACTTTTGGAATTCGATATTATTCAGCAAAGGAAATTATAAAGGCAATCCGATTAAAACACATATCAACCTTGACCAAAGAGTTCAATTGCTTCCATTGCATTTCCAAACCTGGATAGAATTATGGGAAGCTACAATTGATGGATTATTTGAAGGACCAAAAGCAAATGAAGTCAAAGAGAAAGCTGGACTGATGAAAACCTTAATGATGGTTAAACTTAATGATAGCCGCAACCCGAATTTTATTCAATAGCGTTTTCTGTTTATTTATCTTGCGCTGCTTTCTTCTTTTTCATCTCAGCAACTTTCTTTCTATGCTTAGCAGGATCCCATTGGATGTCCCATCTAGCACCATAATCTTGCAACGGTCCTAAGCCAACACTTCGGCGTGTGCTGTCAATTTTTTCTGGGTTGAGGATTTCTCCGAAATAATGTTCATCCGTATCGGGATCTCGACTGACTTGACTGCCATATATTTGAGGAAGACTGTTTCTCATGTTTATTCTATCAACCAACATTGCTACAGAAGACCATTTTAATTCACCTTGATCAGCAGCTTCTTTGATCATATCTACATACTTTTCTTGAATCTCTAAATCTGCGTGTTGAATAACAAAAAAAGCTGTACTCGCATGTGCACCACCTACTAAGCTTTTACCTGGATATCCTATAGAATCCATTATAGCAACTATTCTTTCCGTATTTACAGAATCTGAATAATTTTGAAGTTTCCAAAGTGAATCCATTTGAGGGGATTCCCAACCATACTTTTCAGAAATTGGGCCCATCTCTTGTCGCTGTGTTTGATCAGTCCTACTAATTTCATCGAACTCTTCCATTAAATTTAAATCAATACCAGAAGCATTTGCAGCTGCCTCCCATTTAATCATCAAATTTTCTTCAAATTTGGAATCATGTAAGTATTGAAATTCTTCATAGCTTTCGAATATCTGTCTTGTCCCACTCCAATTTATTTCTATTGCCTTATTTAAATGGGTTTGATAAAATTCTCTATCTCTTCCGCTATAGCCACAAGCTGCTGCCCGTAAAGTACTTAAGAAACTTGTTTGCTTAATTTCAAAAGCATTCTTCAAATAAATCATGCACGAATCAAACTTTTCTTCAGCCAAACATCGTTCCCCAGCTTTAGCATTTATAATATAAGCCGGATTGTCAGAGGAATAATTTTGGGCCATTAATGAAAATGACAACGAGACAAATAGCATTAGCAAAAATGGCTTCATTTCCTTTTTATTTTTCAATAAGTTTTAAGGTATCTAAATTATACTCCAGCTTTATGTAGTCATGTAATTGTTTGTTTCTCTTTTTTGAGGGTCTCTTCCATTCAACAATGACTGTTGGAATTTTAGCAATAGAATCATCATGTGTTTTGTATTGCATCAATGCCATGCCAATTTCTTCAATCTCAGGCATTAAAATTTTAAGGCTTGAGTTCACGCTTTCAAACTTAACAGAATCTCGAATCAGATAATCACTATTGGATTTTAATCTATTAACGACCTCGCGTTGTTCTTCACGCTCTTCCTTTAGTTTATCTATCTGTGCAGAATAGCGCTCCCCAACTTCTCGGACTTGGGCTTCTAATTCATTAAACTTCTCTAGTTTAATTTCAGTAGTCGGAATTATTTGAATAGAGATATTTTTTAGTCCTAAACTGTCTAATGCATTTTTAAAAGCTGGTTTGTCTTTGTCGCTTATCACTTCTCCATAAACTTTTAAAAGTAAAAGTTTTTGCCCATCAACTGGTTCTGATAATGTATAATCATCTAAATAAATTCTTTTATTTCCAATAACCTCATTTACAAACGTTTCGATCTTTTTACTAAACTTATAATCTACATAAACATTTCTAAAAATAAGGAAACTTGGAATAATCATGATAAGACTAAAAAAACCAACAATCATTATATTCTTTCGTTGTTCTTCTTTGGAGGAATGTTCTTTATAAGGAAAGTGCATCCTTCGTAAAATAAGGTAAGTTGCAAAAGCAACGAAAAATGAGTTTAAGAAAAATAAGTAGAATGATTTTGATGCAACATCCCATAATCCATTTGCGATACCAAATCCAGTCACACATAACGGTGGCATCAATGCAGTAGCAATAGCAACGCCAGGCAAAGTTGTTGAAACATCCTTACGAGCAATAGAAACGATTCCCGCAATCCCACCAAAAACAGCTATAATAATATCGAAGAAGGTAGGAGAAGTCCTGTCAAGAATTTGTTTGGTTAATTCATCCAAAGGAGACAACCAAAAATAAATAATTGACGTCAATAACGCTATGATAATAGCAGCTCCAAAATGCATTAAAGCATGATACAAGGCATCTCTGTCATTGATAGCAACTCCAGTTCCAATACCAAGTAGTGGTGACATTAAAGGAGAAATGAGCATGGCGCCAATAATAACAGCTTGGGAATCAAGGTTTAGACCAATGGATGCAATCATAATACTACACATCAACATCCATGCGTTGGCTCCGCTCATGGATTGTTTAGCCTTAATGACCGAAATGGTTCCTTCCTTATCTACGCCATGATCTAAGTCTATAAATTCTTTGAATAAGTCAGTAAAGTAAAACTTGACATCAGAAGCAGTGATATGCTTGTCAACATCCTCATTCTTTGACTTATCTGCCTTTTCCTTCATAAAATAAATTATAAGTAAATTTAAGTAATATTACGAGAATGACAATTTATTATAAACAACTGAAATTAATATTAATATTAATTCTGACAACTGAGAGAGCTTAAAAAATATGCGCATAAAATTAGTACTAACGGGGGGCGGAACAAGAGGAATATACCAAATTGGCGTCATTAAGGCTTTACAAGAATCCCAATTATGGGATAGTATAGTGTCAATTTCTGGTTGCTCTATTGGTGCTATCAATGGCGCAGCGATATTACAATATCCTATTGACAAGGTGTATGAACTTTGGATGGAAATAGCGAAAAGAGAAATTTTCGAAGGTATTGATCAACAAGCTTCAGATTTTTACGTTCAAATAGCGAAGGAATCCATCTTAAATGATGGTGTAAATATCAATCCATTTATAGGATTCTTTGAGGAATATTTAGACGAAGATATAATAAGAGAATCTGATAAAGAATTTGTTATTACCGCTTATAACGTATCTGATTTAAAACAAGAGTATTTCTCATTAGATACGATTAGTAAAGGGCAATTAATTGATCATGTAGTTGCCAGTTCAAGATTGCCATTTTTTCAACCCATTTATATAAATGAAAAGAAGTACATCGATGGTGGCGTTGGAGACAATCAACCTTATTTTTCATTTTTAGAAAACAAGCATTTTGATTTGATTATTACGATTAAGATTATGTACATTCCTTACTATATTCCAGGATTAAGAATAGACAATATAACAGCGGATGATAATTTGGTGATTGCGTCAAAAAAGTATCTAGGAAATCCCCTCAATTTCAAAAAGCCAACATTTAAGGAAAAATTTGATATTGGTTATGCAGATGGACTTGAAGCAATAGAAAATTATAAGAAAAATTTCATGTAGTTCTTACGGATTCCACATTAAATAGGCTTTCAAAAAACCGTCTAAATCTCCTGATAAAACAGCATCAGTGTTTCTATTTTCGAAATTCGTTCTGTGATCTTTTACACGTCGGTCATCTAAAACATAAGATCGAATTTGACTACCCCACTCATTTTTCATTTTTTGAGATTCGGTTTCACTTTTTGCCTTTCTTTTTTCTTCTAAAGCCCTTTCGTATAATCGAGACTTCAGCATCTCAATCGCTTTTTCTCTGTTAATATGTTGAGATCGTTCTGCTTGGCATTCCACGACAACACCTGAAGGCAAATGCCTCACCCTAACTGCAGATTCCGTTTTGTTTACGTGTTGACCTCCAGCTCCAGACGCTCTAAATGTGTCCCAATCTAAGTCCGCTGGATTAACATCAATTTCTATACTGTCATCAACTACAGGATGAACGAATACGGAAGCAAATGAAGTCATTCTTTTTCCTTGTGCATTAAATGGACTGACTCTTACCAAACGATGGACTCCATTTTCACTTTTCAACATACCGTAGGCATAGTCACCAGATAATTCCAATTCAACAGATTTTACACCTGCAACATCTCCTTGGACTCTATTTAATTCTTTGACTTTGTAACCTGCTTTCTCTCCATACATGACATACATTCTATAAAGCATTTCTGCCCAGTCACAAGCTTCAGTTCCTCCAGCACCCGCATTAATTTCTAATAAACAAGAAAGGATATCTTCTTCTTGATCTAACGTAGACCTGAATTCGACATCTTCAACAATTGTTAACGCTTTTTGGTATTGTTTCTCAACATCCTCTTCACTTGACTCTCCTTCCGAATAAAATTCAGACAGAACTTCTAAGTCGTCCATGGCATCGGTGATTATTGAAAATTTATTGACCCAGAGTTTGTTTTCTCTGATCTCTTTCATTACTACTTGAGCCGTTTTAGGATTATTCCAAAATTCTGGATCTGCAGATTGTTGTTCTTTATCTTTAATTATATTTAGTCGTTTGTCGACGTCAAAGATAGCTCCTTAACGACGCCACACGATCTTGTAAAGCTTTGTATTGCTCTATTGTCATTTCGCCCTCTGTTTAATTATTTATACAACTATTTACTTTTCAATATTTTCAACTTGGACCCAAAATATAAGGTCCGATTTTGGGGGAATCAAATCTCCGCTTCCTTCATTGCCATATGCCATAGCATGTGGAATATCTAAAATAGCAGAAGCCCCTAATTTTACTTCGGGAATCCCAATATCCCAACCTTGTATGACACCGCCTCTTCCAATTTTAAATTGGTACGGTCTCCCAACTCGATAAGAATTATCAAAGCTTTTTCCATTTCTTAAAAAACCATAATAATTTACTGTCACCTTCTCATTAAATTTTGGTTTGGCGCCATTTGTATCATTAACAACAGCTACTTTGACACCACCATTTTTCGTTATTATCTTACCCTCATATTTACCAGACATATAATCATCGAAAGCACTTTTTGCTACAGCCAAAGATTCACGCTCAATAGCTGCCTGTTCAGCTCCGATTCTATTGGTATAAACACCAGGATCTTCAATCTTTAGTATTTTAATGACATACCTTACGATTTTACTTTGAAGGAACTCTTGAGGAGGTGAGCTTAGAGAGTCAACTGGGACATACACAGTCGCACTATCCCCTGCAGCCATGACTTCTACAATTCCCAATAAAGGATTTCGTTTCATTTTTGAATCTGGGTTGTCAGGAATTTGAATGGTCGGGCGAATACCAGCAGTTTTAGAATCAGAAAGGACATTTTTAAAATCATCCACGATTTCAAAATCCAAAGTTACTACTTGCCCTTTTTTAGGAGTGGCTCCATTGGTTTGCATATGCCATTCATATTCATATCCATTTTCTAAATATAGTTTTGAACTTTTACCTGTGCTATTGTCTGATTTACAAGAAAGTAAGAACAGAAGTAATAATGAAAAATACTTAATCATACTATAACTTTTTTTAAACTACTTTTTTCTCTACAAAATCAGGTAGAATTTTTTTAAAGCGATATACGATATCTTCTAATTTAGCATATGCTGCCCCACCTGATGCATTTTTATGTCCACCGCCATTGAAGTGCTTTCTTGCCATTTCTTGTACTGAAATATCTCCTTTAGATCTTAAAGATAATTTGACGATAGTCGGTTGCTCTCTTATAAAAGCAGCAATCTTAATTCCTTTTAACATTAGAATATAATTGACAATGCCCTCAGTATCTCCTCTTTGAATTTCGAAATCCAAATAATCTTTCTTGGTCAATGCAATAATGCCTGCAGAATATTCTGGAATGACTTCCATCCTATTAGCCAATGCATGTCCCAAAAGTCTCAACTGCTTTTCAGTAAATGTATTAAATATATTATCCTGCAAAGTGTAATCGTCAATGCCTCGATTTTTAAGATCAGAAGCGACTTGGTAAGTGTGTGCGTTGGTACTATATTTAAACGAACCTGTATCTGTGATTAGACCTGTAAACAATGCTTCGCCTATTCCTATATCTATCTTGTCAGATTCTCCTAGATCATAAATAAATCGATGAATCAGTTCACATGTAGAACTGGCTGATGTGTCTGAAAAAATATAATCAGCGAAAGGTTCAGGATCTAAATGATGGTCGATTAATATTTTTTTGGCGTTTGATTCTTCAACGACTAGACCCATTCTATCAATTCTGTCAAGAGAATTAAAGTCTAAACAGAAAATAACCTCGGCACTTTTAATGGCGTCCATTGCGCGCTCACGATTTAGATCATGAACAATACAATCTTCAATTCCATTTAGATATCCAAAATTGACTGGATATTCACTCGGTAAAATGACTTTTGCAACGTGATTAAACTTTTCCAAAAAGAACTTTAATGCCAAACTTGATCCTAGGGCATCACCGTCAGGATTCCTGTGAGTAAGTATCGTTATTGATTTTGGAGAAGCCAAAATATCTTTTATTTCTGCTATTTCTTTTTCTGTCAATTTCATTGTTGGCAAAAGTGACTAAAAATTAACAAAACTTCAAGGAATTAACCTGCTTAAATCAAGCATGATGATTTCCATTTTTATACATTTGCAGCCGAAAAAAATAAAAACAATACAATGGCAGGAAATATCACATTTACAATGATTAAGCCGGATGCAGTAAGAAACGGGCATATCGGTGCGATTTTAAACAAAATTAACGAAGGTGGATTTAAGATTGTGGCTATGAAGTACACTAAACTAAGTACTGAAAAAGCTGGGGAATTCTATGAGGTTCATAAAGAGAGGCCTTTTTATGGAGAGTTGGTAGAATTTATGTCTTCAGGTCCAATCGTAGCAGCTGTTTTACAGAAAGACAATGCTGTGGAAGATTTCAGAACTTTAATTGGAGCTACCAATCCATCTGAAGCTGCAGAAGGTACTATCAGAGCTTTATATGCGACAAGCATAGGTGAAAATGCTGTGCATGGTGCTGATTCTGATGAAAATGCGCTGCGTGAGGCTAATTTTCATTTTGCAGGAACTGAGACGTTTGCTTAAAAATATAGGACCTGTCAGGTTGTACAACCTGACAGGTCATCTTTTTTAAGGTCAAAAAGAAATATAAGTAACCCCTGTTCCTCCAAATTCCTCTTCTGGGTGCCATATTTTCTTGATGTCCTTATATTCTTTGGCTTTGGTCCAAAGCGTTTTCTTCAGTACTCCCGATCCTTTTCCATGAAGCACTTTGAGCATTGTTGCACTGCTCATCAATGAATTATCTAAAAACTCTTCAATTGAATCCAAAGCATCTTGTCTTGTGTATCCTCTGATATCCAATTTGGATTCCAAATTACTGGGATTATATTTTGTATCTGTTGTTATACTTTTTGATCTTGATTCTATTGGTCGGTCAGATAACATAAGCTCACTCCGCGGCACTTCAAATTGCAAGAGTCCCATTTCCAACTTTACCCGTTTATCATTAAAGTCAATTACTTTACCGGGATCACCTCCTGATCTTAATTTAACGAATTGTCCAATTTTGAGATCTTTTACTTTTGAAATTTCATTATTGAACACTTCTTCTGTCAAATTAGAGATTTCATCTTTGGTATCTGCTTTTTTCGCCTTTATACCTTTTGAAATATTTTTGGCCTTCTCTAGGTTTTTCTCTTCCTTGATTTCCTTTATTAGCTTTTGGAGTTCTTTTTCATAATCAGAAATATTCAGGTATTTTTTTTCTCGAGCTTCGAGCTTCAATTTCTTTCTTCTGATGTCAAGATCATCTTTCATTTTCTCATAGTTCTCTATGAGTTTTTTGAGTCTGTGTTGTTCATCAAAAGCATTCAGAAGCTGTTCGTCAAGTTGCTTTTTCTCATCTTGTAAATCTACCAGAAGTCGATCTACCAATTCTGTATCTTTTCCTGCTTTATTTTTTGCGTACTTTAGAACATCTTTTCCAAGTCCAATTTTATTTGCAATTTCAAATGCAAACGACGAACCTGGTTGACCAGTCTTTAAAATATAAGTAGGTTGCAATTCTTCTTTATCAAACAGCATAGCCCCATTTACTATGTGTTTTGACTTATATGCATAGTTTTTGATATTGGAATAATGGGTTGTTATTAAGGAATTGCATTTTTTAGCAACCAATTTATGCAGGACTGCCTCTGCAATTGCGCCACCCATTTTAGGGTCTGAGCCACTGCCAAATTCATCCATTAGTACAAGACTTTTTTGATCAGCTTTATCAATAAAGTTTTTCATGTGGATCAATCTTGAGCTATAAGTACTTAAGTCTCCTTCTAGAGATTGTTGGTCGCCTATATCTATCATGACCTTACTAAAAATCTTAAAGCTGCTGTCTTCATTAACTGGTATAAGAATACCGGCTTGTAACATTAGTTGATTAAGGCCTAATGCTTTTAATGTGACCGATTTACCTCCAGCATTCGGACCACTAATTACTAAAATCCGATTTTCGTTATTCAATTTGAGAGAAAACGGAACCGTCTTTTTACCTTGCTCTTCATTTAAAATAAAAAGTAATGGGTGATAACCTTCTTTAACTTCGATCTCTCCATTTTCAACAATCTTTGGTTTGATCCCATTATAGCTTTTAGAAAACAAGGCTTTCGATCTAATGACGTCATAACGGACAAGAATACGTTGCCAAAGTAAAAAGTCATCTAAGTAAGGCCTCAAATCATTGCTTAACGATTTTAGTATTTTATACACTTCATGTCGCTTACTGGCTTCTAATTCAAACAAGTCGTTATTGATGCCCATCACTTCATCTGGCTCGATGAATACCGTTTTACCTGTGCCAGACTCATCATGAATTATGCCTTTTACTTTTCTTTTATTTTCAGCATTGACCGTAAGTACCCTCCTACTGTTTTTATAACTTTCAATGCTGTCATTTAAAAGACCTGACTTTTTATACTTTGCAATCAAAGATTTGAAGACTTGTTCTAATTCTCTTTCTTTGGAACTGATGGCACTAAATATCTTTTTTAGCTCAGGTGATGCTGTTGGTTTAATTTTGCCATCATCTGTAAAAATGCGATCAAACTTTTGGAGCAACGCTTCATTAATTTCAATTTGTGAGGCAATATTATATAATATGGGTAATGCTTCTTTTCTTTCTTTCTCTTTAAAGAATATTACAATATTATAGATAGATTTAATATGTACATAAAGTTTAATATAGGAATCGATTTCTAAGACATAATCAACTGTTCTTAGCAATCTTAATTCATCTATAATAGAACTGTAATTTACAATCGGAAACTCAAATTGCATTTCTATACACTTGAGGTATTCTAGTACCTCGTCCAACATTTGTTCAATTCTCTTTTTATTATTGAACAGTTTCATGTTGACCATCAGATCATGAGCAGGTTGTCCCATTGCGGAAACTGATAGACGCTCTAAAATCTTATCAAATTCTAATTTTTCAAATATGTCTGATGGATATAAATACATTTAAAGGACTTGAAAATCAATATCTAGATTGAATACGACTAAATCTTACATTTACAATGTGTGCAAAACTAACAATTGTTTGTGTAATATGTTTTTGACATTCTTGATAATTAATCAAACGATTTTATAGTGTTTTACCGAACATTTCACGATTATTTTTATTTTTTAACACATCAAAGCAGCATTTTTCAGTAATTTGACGTTGCTTTCGACTTTCAATCAACAATAGGGCAAAACGATAACTTAAAACCTTACTATTGAACACCAAAATAGTTATTGGAATAATGGCTTTTTGTCTTATCCAAACTTGTCTTTTTTCACAATGTGATACAGGATCTGAACCTGAATGTGAATGCGAAACTGCAGATATTTTATGTTCTATTAATGAATTAGATGGCTATTCATTCAGCATGTCTGATTACCAACATCCCGAAGATGGTCCCGACCCTTTGTGCGGAGGTTCCTGGGTACCCAACAATCCTACATGGTTTTCATTTATAGCATGGTGTGAGGAGTTAGAAATTACAGTGGAAATTAGTAATTGTAGTTTTACAGGCTCAACAGGTGCTCAAGTTGGGGTTTATTCTGATTGTACTTCGTTTACTGAGGTAGAATGTATTGGTGATGATTGCGGAAATGAAGATGATAAGGTATTAGACTTAGATGGTTTGATAATTGGTGAGATTTACCATTTTATGATTGATGGTTGCTTAGGTTCTGCTTGCGATGTTGTTATTTCAGTTGATGGAATGTGTACAGAAGAAATCGAAGATTGGACAGATGGAATTGATGGTCCAACGGATGCTTGCTCAGGCGATGTGATTACTTACCCAACAGACGATTTATCAGGTGCTACTACTTACCATTGGTATATAGATGGTGTTGAGGAAGCTACCACATCGGATCCAGAGTATGATGTAACATGGGGGGCTGCAGGAACATACGAATTATGCGTTGATGCCAGTAATGAATGTGTTGATGAAGATGAGGATCCAGTTGAAGATTGTATTACTGTCACTGTCATAGAACCTGATGCTGGAACGATAACTGCAACGCCCAATCCTTTGTGCCCAGGTGAAACAAGTGATGTTGAAGTAACAGGTTATAATGAGGACACTGGAATTTCAGAAGCCATAATTGTCGTCGATCCAAATGGAGAAGTCATTGAAGTGCTTACTAACGGATCTACTTTTCCCGTAACGTACGATGAATGCGGAGATGTGACAGTTTACAGCTTAAATTATGCAGATTTTGAAGGCTTAACTATTCCTGCTGTTGGAGAATCTTATAGCGGAACAGATTGTGTCACACTATGTTGTGATGAAACAGATTTGGTAATTAGTTTTGAAGATGATGAAGATCCTGAATTTGTAAATCCACCTGGAGACGTTATGTTAATGTGTTTCGACGAAGTTCCGCCATTGGAAGATCTCGATGCAACAGACAATTGTGCGCCAGACGCTACCGTATCCCCATCTGAAACAGGCACAGCTGATCTTTGTGATGGTGGCATGTTGGAAAGAGAATGGATGCACACTGATGATTGTGGAAATCAGACGATACATGTTCAAGTCATTGTTATTGATCCAATTGAGGCCCCAGAATACATAAATCCACCTGCTGATATTGAAATTATTTGTTCGGATATGATACCAGATCCTGTCGATCTTATGTATACTAACGGTGGTGTAGGTGGTTGCTTGATTGATGGTGCTGTGGTACCTGTTGTTACGGGTATGTTTGACGTTTGTGGCTCTATGATAACATACGAATGGGATTTTACCGACATGTGTGGCAATATTTTAAACCATGTGCAAACTATTAATGTACTGCCTGCTGAAGTTCCAGAATTTATTAACCCACCACAAGATGTCATTATTGATTGTGATGGAACCGTTCCTGACGCTATTGACTTAGAATATACAAATGGTGATGTTGCACCTTGTTTGGATGAAGCTTTTATAAGTCCGGTTGTCACTGGAGCCTTTGATGCTTGTGGTACAACTATCGAATATGAATGGGATTATACAGATGCATGTGGTAATAATATAAATCATATCCAAAAGATTGAAATAATACCGGCTATCGAACCTACATTCATCGATCCGCCAGCAGATTTAACCCTGGATTGTGATGCATATAACATGTATACATTCGAAGATTTAGATTATACAAATAGTCAAACATCTCCTTGTGAAATTTCTGGTACTGTTTCACCAAACATTGTAGACAATACAAATACATGTGGCGGAACAGTTGAGGCCGAGTATGAATATGAAGATGATTGTGGTAGATCTATCATATATGTTCAAACAATTACTGTTGACCCTCCACCTGCCGCCGATTTCACATCGATGCCTGCAGACATTACCGTTGATTGTAGTGATATCCCTGATCCTGCTGAAGCATTAATGTATAGCAATGGAGATGCTGGCATTTGCCTTATAGAAGGAGAAGCAGATCCAATTATTGATGAAGATATTGATGAATGTGGAGGAACAATAACGAATACATGGGAATTCACAGATGATTGCAACAGAACCATTGAATATGTACAAACAATTACAATTACGCCGGCTCCAGAAGCCATGTTTGAATCGCTGCCTACTGACATGAGTTTGACATGTTCCGAATTTGAAGAATTTGAACCAGAGATATTAGATTATACTAATAATGAAAGCGGTGTTTGTCTGATAGAAGGAGAAATCGATCCAAGTTCAAGTGGGGATATTGATGAATGTGGAGGTGTTATTATTTATTTGTGGGAGTTTACAGATAATTGTGGTCGTACGATTGAACATGATCAAACTATTACAGTAAGTCCAGCACCTGAAGCTGAGTTTATAAATGTGCCTTCCGATGAAATAATAGCCTGTGAAGATCCTGATGACAATCTTTTATTTTTAGAATATGATAATGAGGAATCGGGCATTTGTCAAATTCAGGGATTTGTAGAAGCCATTCCTTCGGGAGTGGTAGATGCATGTGGCGGAATGATCACAATGACTTGGACATATACAGATATTTGTGGCAGAACAATTACAGATTCCCAAGAGGTTACTTATTTACCGGCTGAAGAGCCAGAATTTATTGATCCACCAGAGGATATGATTATTGATTGTGATGAAGACTTGCCAGATGCAGACCCACTTGAATATGATAATGATGAGGATGAGCCATGTGAAATAAATGGTGAAGTAGATGCTGTTGTCACTGTTGACGATAACATATATACTTACTATTGGACTTTCACCAACCTATGTACAGATAATACAATCGAGCATACTCAAATTATAGAACAAAGACTTCCTGTTGAATTTGAAGAAGATGAATTTGAAGTTGAAACTTGCATTGGGAATGAGTTTGATTTGAGTACTATTTTAATTATTGATGAAAACGACACTGACCCCGACATAACTTTTCATGATGACTCTCCACCTGACGATTCGAATGAAATTGATCCAATCATTACTTTAGAAGATGAAGAACAAGAATTTTTTATTTTAGGCACCAATGAATTTGATTGTTTTGATGAAGCGGTTGTGGTTATTATTGCTGAAGAAATGGCACTTGCAGGAGATGATATTGAAGAGGAATTTTGCATTGGCGATGAATTACTTGACTTATACCAATATTTAGAATTTCCAGCTTCCTTTGATGGTGAATTCTCTCAAACAGATGGACCCGAAGATTTGGATTTTGCATTTGCTGATGAAATCAATGTTTCAAATGCTGAGCCAGGAATTTATACCTTCCTTTACTATGTCACATCTGAAAATTCTTGTCCAGATGATGAAGCTGAATTTGTCATTGAATTATTGGAACCAATTGAGATTGAACTCATTTCAATTGCCTGCAGTCCTGATGGTCTGACATATACTATCGTAATCAGTAATGACAATTATGATGTGAACATTTCAGACGGAGTCATTATTAGTGAAACGCCAACAGAAATAACAATCGTTGATATTCCTATTGATGTTGATATAACACTTGAGGTTCAAAACACATCAACGAGATGTGAGGCGACATTTACTTTCCAACACCCTGATTGCTCATGCCCGTCGGTTAACGCACCTGAAATTGTAACAAACGAACAAATATGTGAGGGCGAGGACCTCCCAACGCTACAAGTTACTACAGATGTTGATGTTATTGCCAATTGGTATGATGCACCAATAGGTGGGACTTTACTTATCGCAAATAGTTTGATTTATATGCCAACAAATCCACAACCTGGTATCTATACATTTTATATCGAAGGAGAAAGTACTATTCAGGCGGGTTGTTTCAGTGCCGTTCGAACGCCTATTCAATTAGAAATAATTCCAGCACCTATTGTTATGGATACAATAATTGACTATTGTGATATTAACCAAACTGGATTTATTGAAATATTACAGAGTGAACTTGATGCTGTTGTATTCAACGGAATATCTGGACTAACCTCTACTTACTATATAAATGAAAGCGATTTAAACAATCAAATAAATCCAATAATTTTTCCATTTACCAATTCTGAAATAAATAACCAAACCTTATACTTTGAAGTAACGAACTCAGCCAATTGTTCATCGACCGGAGCAATTGAGGTTATAATAAATGCATTGCCAACCATTATGCCGTTAATAAATCATGAAACTTGTTTAGGTGCAACAGACGGATTTATAGACATTGAAGTTTTTACACCAAAACCACCTCATAAACTTGTCTATAATGGCGATACTTTAAATAATAATTTAATTCAAAACCTAAGTCCTGGCATTTATACTATTGAAGCCATTGATTCGATAGGTTGCAGTAATAATGTGGATATAACAATTGAACCGGGTATCGAAATAAATTTTGACAATATCTCAATCACCTGTGAAGATAACGGAACGAGTACAGACGCCAGTGACGATTTTTATAATATAGAATTTTCAGTAAATTCAACAGCGCAAAATGGAGGCATGTTTTCTTTAGAACAAGTGCCTTCTGGTGTAACCAACAATTATGAATATGGTGTCCTTAATACGATTCAACTAGATGCAGATGAAACGATGCTGTCTTTCATAGCTACTGATCTCCTCCTTGGCTGTATCATCGAACAAGACATTGCAACATTGACTTCATGTTCGTCAGATTGTGAAATAACATTTATACTGTTGGATTACTTTTGCTCAGATAACAACACACCACTCGACCCTAGCGATGATTTCTATGAGTTTTCAATTGATGCAGATGTCGTTAATGGAGGCTCAGCAAATACTTATAATGTATTTTTAGATAATATTCTAACCTATTCGTTTGACTATAATAATACTCATTCATTCAGCATTCCTGCAATGAATCAGGCAGTCAACATAAGAATTGAAGACAGCGAAATCACAAATTGCTTTACATCAGATATTACAGATATCTTAGCGCCATGTTCAAATGCATGTTTAATCGAGACAGAACTACTAAGTGTTGAATGTAATGATAATGGCACTCTCGCAGATGAGAATGATGATCTATTTAGTTATACTTTTCAAGTCTCACCTACCAATGCATCAGATTCATTTTCAGTTGTTGGCGTGAATGGGTTTTTTGGATATGACGAAGAAGTCACTTTTGAAAATAACGTAATCATCAATGGCGATATTTCATTAGAAATAACAGATCAACTTGATGTGACATGTATTGTTGATCTTCTTATTTCCCCTCCCCTTCCTTGTTCTGAACCGTGTACAATAGAAATTCAAGCATTAGAAATTTCAGATTGTGATGATAATGGTACAAATTTAGATCCTGCAGATGACACGTTTTCTGTTTCATTCATAATTGTAGCTACCGATGGCAATGTTGGAAACATAGAAATTATGGATAACATAGGCAATGCGTATGGTCCTTTTAATTATGATCAGACAATCAACATTACAGGCTTACCTGCTGACGGATCTGATGTTACACTAACATTTACAGATACGCTAAATGGAACTTGCTTTCTAGAACAAGTTGTGTCCCAAAATTCTTGTTCTGCTGCTTGTGAAATTACAGCTACTGTAATCGATATCATCTGTTCTGATAATGGCACAGCAGCTTCGAATGATGATGATATTTATAACGTCATAATCTTAGTTGAAGGCGTGAACAATTCCGTGAGTGGATATACAACGGATATTGGTGTCGCTGGGAACTATGATGAAGAATTGACAATTAATGATTTGCTGATATCGGATGGTGATTTTGAATTAACAATTTCAGATTTTGACCAGGTAGGCTGTCAAACGAATCTTCAAATTGTAGCTCCATCTCCTTGCTCCGAACCTTGTACAATTGACTTTTTATATGTTGATATTTTAGATTGTGAAGATAATGGTACAAATACAGAAAGTGATGATGATTTCTACTCCGTCGCATTTGCAGTGAACCCGATAGCTGGTCAGGTTTCTGAATTTACAATTTTAGATAATTTAGGTAACACCTATGGACCTTTTGAATATGATACAGACATAGAGTTAGGACCTTTTGTTGCTGACGGATCTGTTATAACCTTGACCATAAACGATGTGACTAATGGAACATGTCTTTTGGAAACATCAGTTTCGCAAGAATCTTGTTCTAATGCTTGTATTATTGACGCTCAAATAATAGAAATTAATTGTAATGACAATAGCACGCAAGGGACTAATGATGACGATACTTACACAGTTGGTTTGTTAGTTGAAGGTATTAATACATCCGGTGAATATCTTATTGAAGAAATAGGGACATCCAATATGTTTGGAATGAATGTTATACTGGGTCCGTTTAACATTTTAGATGGAGATCAAACATTTACAATTTCAGATGGATTCAATAATTCTTGCTTTACAACAATTGTAGCCACTGCTCCTGCTCCTTGCTCCGATCCTTGTAACGTGGCTTTGTTAAATCTTGAAATTGGAGATTGTAATGATAACGGATCAGGCGATTCCAGTGAAGATGATTTTTATAATATAAGTTTCGAAATTTCAGGTATTGAAGGCAATGGCAACAACTTTGAAATACGAGATAATGATGGCAATATCTATGGTCCATTTGATTATGATATTTTAAATAACTTGGGGCCATTATCAGCAAATGGCAATGAAATTACTTTTACATTAGTTGATAATCTAAATGGATCGTGCATGTTAGAATTTGTTTCTCAAAGCGACCCATGTTCTGATTGTGATAGAAGCATTAATCTTGATGCTTCAACCTTAATTTTGGATTGTGATATTACTACCAGTACGCTAACTATTGCTTCTGACCCAGATATTGTTTCAATAGAATGGACGGGGCCATCATTAATAGAAACAGGAAACAGTATTGATGTTTCTTCACCAGGAACATACATTGCTTTAGCAACATTTATTGATGGTTGTACGGCGAATGCGAATGTTCAAATAACAATTGAAGACGACACACCTATTGCTGACGCAGGAGCTGATGGGGTTATTAATTGTGAAATTGAATCTTTTACACTTGATGCCAGTGGAAGTACATTTACCAATAATACGCTCGTAGAATGGCGTAATATGAATGGGGAGGTTATTTCAAACGAAATAATGTTCACTATTGAAGAAGGAGGTACTTATTCACTTACACTTATCGATCTGAATACTTATTGTATTTCTAACACAGACGAAGTCACTGTAAACGTATTTGACAATACGCCTTCAGCCGTTATTTTTGCAGACCCCGGAAACATTTTTAATTGCTTTATTGAATCAATTAATCTGAGTACGGAAGAAGAAGAAAATGTCATTTATAGTTGGTTGATCAACAATCAACTAACCAATGAACTAATTGTAACTATAACTGAAGTGGCAGATGTTTCATTAATAGCTCTAGATACTTTATCAAATTGTTCCACTGAATCGACAATCGTCTTTAATGACCTTACAGCTTTTCCAATAATTGCTTTAAACGATATTGAAAAAATTGGATGTAACAATGAGGCAACATGTATAGAAGTTAATTCACTGCAATCAATGACACCTTACGAATATCGCTGGTACAATGAAGCCGGTGAACTTGTTCAAGATGGTGGAAATACATTTTGCACTAATATTGAAGGGACTTACGAAATTGAATTGACAGATACTGAAAATGGCTGTGTCAATTCACAAGATTTTGAAGTTGAATCTTCAATCGTTCCTATTGCGTCTCTACCTCAAAGTATAGAACTAAAAATTGATGATGACTTTCAACTTTCGCCAAATATTAACTTAACATCATCTAATATTGAAAGTATAGTTTGGTCCGGTAACCCTACTTTGAGTTGCAACGATTGTCCAGAACCAACCATCCTTGATTTTGTTGATAATGATATCATAATGTTAACAGTCACTTCAATTGACGGTTGCCAAGTTATTGTTGAAACGAGATTACTTTTACTTGAAGATGTTATAGTTCCAAAAGTTTATATTCCAAATGTATTCACTCCAAATATTTCTGAAAACTTCACTATTTATGCAAGTCCAGAGATTGATATTATTGACAACATGTATATCTATGATCGTTGGGGTGAATTAATTTTTACAAATATCAATTTTGTACCGAATGATGAATCATTAGGCTGGGATGGCTACTTTAATGATAAGCCAGTTGAGCAAGGCGTATATGTCTATATGTTTGTTTTCAAAATAAATGGTCGTGAGACTATAGAAGTTGGTGATATTACTTTATTGAGATAACAATCAAATCTAACTTTGTATCATTTTAAAAAAGTGTATAAATTTTACAATACCTTTATGCACTAAAAAAATTTTAGAATGGCAGGAAATAGTTTTGGTGAAATATTTAAAATTCATACGTTTGGTGAATCACATGGTGTTGGCATTGGCGTGATCATAGATGGGTGTCCTCCAGGCATAATCATATCAGAAGATGTTATAAATAAAGAACTTGAACGTCGTAAACCGGGTCAATCAAAAATTACCACACAGAGAAAAGAAGCAGATAAAGTAATTATACAATCGGGCATTTTTGAAGGTAAGACCACAGGCACGCCTATTTCTTTGTTTATTGCTAACCAAGATCAAAAGAGTAAAGATTATAGTCACATCAAAGATAAATTCAGACCCTCACATGCTGACAAGACATATGATCAAAAATATGGACACCGTGATTACCGAGGTGGTGGCAGATCTTCTGCAAGGGAAACTGTAGCCAGAGTTGCCGCTGGAGCCATTGCTAAATCTATTTTAAAAAAACATGGGGTTGCAATTCATGCTGGTGTTACTCAAGTTGGCAAATTGAAACTTCAAGAAGATATTCAAAAATTAGATTTCTCTGAGACCGAGAACAATGTGGTCCGTTGCCCAAATTCACAAATGGCTGCAAAAATGGAGTCTTTAATTTTAGATATAAAAAAACAAGGCAACACAATTGGTGGTGTCATATCTTGCTTGATAAAAAACTGCCCCCCAGGCATTGGGGACCCTGTCTTTGATAAATTACATGCTGATTTAGGTAAGGCTATGTTGAGTATAAATGCAGTAAAAGGATTTGAATATGGCTCTGGATTTGGCTCAGTCAGTCAATTGGGTTCCGACCATAACGATGCTTGGATTAATGAAGAAGGAACGATCAAAACAAGCACAAATTTTTCTGGAGGTATTCAAGGTGGAATCAGTAATGGTATGCCGATATACTTTAATGTTGCTTTTAAACCAGTAGCAACGATTATGAAAGATCAAACTTCTATTGATAAAGACGGATTAGAAACAACTGTCAAAGGAAAAGGAAGACATGATCCGTGTGTGGTTCCTAGAGCGGTGCCTATTGTTGAAGCTATGGCTGCATTAGTCATCTGTGACCATATCTTAAGACAAAAAGTAAACTTATAAATAGGAGATTTTATTCGTTTGAACCTTCTGGAGATTTTGAGCTTTGAGCATCTCCTATTTTAGTTGTAGATTTTACATCTTCTTTAAAGGTATCCATCAAATTGGTAATTGACCCAAATTCTTTTCGGTAACTAAGACCTACACCATACTTTTGTTCATTCTGACCAAGATTTCTGTCTTTGTCCCACTTACCATAAGCTCTTAGTTTCAATCTTCGATCACTGGTTAGGTAATATTCAAGAATAAAATCATGAATAACATAATTAGTTACTTGTCCTCCTGTTGCATTCACAAAACTGGTACCGTAATCAAAACCCCATTTATCATTTTGGAATCGTGGTTTGAAGTGAACTTCAATTTCATCGGGAAAATAATTATCTGATTGTGGCGTCTCATCAAATATGCCTGAAGACTTTGTAAAACCCAATTCAAAATCAATTCCTGAAACGAAACCATTTTCCGTCAAAGCTCCTTGAAATAATCCTGACAAGAAGAATGACAATTGGTTCGACACAAATTCACTCAATGTATTGTACGTCGTTTCAACTACGCTGTTGGTGCTTGCAAAAACATTACCTAATGAATTGGTTGGTAAGAAACTTCTAAACATAATAAGTCCTGCAACTTGCTCATTCAGGTCAGCTTCATTGTCTCGGAGAATCCTCATTTTACTATCTGCATAAGTTCTTAACTCTCCTTGCAACTCTGGGAATGCCATATCAAAATTTATTGTTGGCTTATAAAGCGTTCCTCCAATTTTCAGTTTCAAATCGACGATTGTCCTTTTTTTAGATTCATTTTCGATAGCCGAACCCGGTGCAATGTATTCTGCTAACAATACATTAACTGGAACGCTCAAATCATCATATGCCGCTTCTATATTTAAATTTGCATTAATAGGATCTCCAGTCCATATAATTTGTCCTCCCCTTTTTACTTTAAACGGCTTTGATACTATGCCTACTAATGCAGTAAATAAATATTCACCTTGTTCAACTTCATAAGAACCATAGATATCAAAATCACCATTTCGCGAAACCGTAATCCTTAAATCACCATCACCTGTTCCTTTAATGATATCATTCCTCCTTTCATCAAATATTATATTAACCTGAGCATCTTGAGTTATCGTTAAATTCATTTCAACATCAACGCCTTCCAACTTCACAGATTCAGTTAACGCTATTTGTTGCTTCTTCCTTACGATGTCTTCACGATTAAAAAACTTAATGAAATTTTCACTTACATCTGATTGAGAATCTTCAATAGGAATATTCAATATGGTTCCTGGTCCTGTTATGGCATCGATAGTAATATCTGTTTTAGAGAACGGTCCATAGTAATTAATATTCATCGCTCCGATGCCTATACCATAATATCGGGGGTTATCTATTTTTTCTGTATCAAGAGCTAGGAATTTGTCGGATTTCATGTTTAAATCAGAGCTGAACTTTTTAAAGAGATCATGATTTAAACCACCAGTCATAATAGCTGCGTTTCCAAATTTATCAAATAATCTGACATTAGTCAGATCAATAAATTTCTCACTTATTTTAAAAGTCTCCGTTCCCAGACCTATCAAGGCTCCAATGTAATTTATCTTTGTGTAACCATTTTTAACATTGCCTGAACCATCAATTTTTATATTATCAAGTGTTCCAAAAATTCTTGCATTTAAATCTGCCGCACCTGAAGTTTCTGAAATCCCATCGTTAATAATAAACTCAAAAGTATTCATAACTAAATTTCGAGCTTGCAAGCTGCCTTCTATTTTTTTAGATTCTTTATTTAACTCGGCATTTATTAACAGCATTTGAGCATCTTCAACTCTGTTAAGATTGACAGAAGCATTTATGATTCCAGAGTCATCACCTAATCGAACACTCAAAGAACCATAATCAACACCATTGAGGGTAAATTCTGGAATCTGTATGTCTGCTACAACCTGTGGTTTATCAAAAATGTCGGCTACTCTAGCGAAGACTGTTCCTTCTCCAGCAAAATCTATTTTGTCATAATTTATGATGCCGTTAGCCAAAAGAAAATCAAAATTATTTAGATTTAATTCTACACCTTTATTTTTATAATCATCTAATGAAAAGTTTCTATAACCATCCGTTAATATAAAATCATTTATTTCAATAAACTCCTTACCAAATATGACTTGATTATTTTTATCAATATCCCATTGCGCACTAAACATCTGCAGATTTTGATTGCTCAAGTTGAAAATAATATTCTCACCATCTAGTTTAGCGTTAACAGAGACGTCAACATATCCTACAGAGTCAAGTACATTACTTGTTGACAATTGGATGTTAAGATTATCATTTATTAAATCTGATTTTATTTTTAACGGATCATAAAATTTTGATCCAGAAGAAATTTCGTCTACGTTTAGAAGAAGACTTGATAATTCTTTAGCATTTAAAAAATCAACTCCAAGACCACTTATAACGTAATCTTTATAAAAAGAGCTGTCTACGCTTATTGTTGCATCAATTGAATTTCGACCTAAGGCAGATTTCCCATAGATTTTTGCATTTTTAAATCTGAGGTCATAAACGTTAGCCAATTCCAAGTAATCTTTAGTATCAAATATTTCAAATTTGAATGTAAAATTTTGGACACCAACTGAAGCTTGACCATTGCTTCTAATATTTAATCTTTTAGCCCAACCTGGATGATTATTATAAATGTAGTTTTTCAAATTGCCTTCAAGTTGTGCAAAATTAAAGTCACCATCAATACTGGCATTCATGATGTCTGAACTGAAAATAAGATTTCGAGAATTTATACCACCTGGAGCTGAGCTTAAATATAATTTCTCGAAAACGAATTCTTTTTCCTTATAAATCAGATCTAAATTTTTAACATCAACTGAACCGATAAAGTCAGTTACTGAAGATCCTTCAACACTCAGATCAAAGTTTCCTGTGACCATTGAATAATCTGTTGATAAATTTAAAGCACTTGGATCTATCTTTTCAATTTGCGCCTTAAAATCAGATTTGATGTAGTTGTCGCCAATATTTAATTGACCATCAAAATCAAGGTCAACATTTGGATCCTTAATTGAAAATTGACCATCAAACAAATTCTTCTCTAAAATTCCTTCCAGAATAATATTTGAGTATTCATATCCTTTAAAATCAAATCTTTCTAACTCAGCGTTGAGATCAGTTTTAACAGACTCAAGCGTTAATCCTTTTCCATCTTGTATACTCGCTTTTAAAGTTGCTAATCCCAAATTTTCATTATCAGACCATGTTTTTAAGTCAAAACTATTTAAGAAAATTTCTCCACTATACGATGCTTCATTAACACCACCTCTTGTATCCAATCTCGTATCCAAAATAACATTTCCCAAACTGCTTTCTAAGTTACCATAGATTACAAAATCATTAAAAAACCCTTCGATGTCACCAGTAAAACTGATTGGGTCTAACTTATAGAATTGCTCAGGAGGTCTGAATCCAGGAATAATTCGCTTTAAATTATTCATTGAAGTACTCAAATCATCAACATAAAGATTGACTAAGGCGGAAGAAGCATTTGTCAAATTGATAGTGCTTAAAGTACCGGACAATTCAATTAGGTTATCAATAGAAAGCAAAAAGTTGTTGGCATATAAATCATCAACTGTTCCATTTAATTTTCCAGAAAGCTTAAATCTTCTGCCTTGATTTAATTTAAAAAAAGGACTGTTCTTTAAATCAGGAAAGAAGTAAATAAGATCGCTGAAAGTAACTTCAGAATTACTCATTAATGCATCAATATTGATAGCCTTGGAGAATCTTGAAAAATCACTTATATCATTAAACTTAAATTCCAGATAGTCACTCAATTGACTTTCATCCGTATTTAATGCAAATCCACTCAGCAGCAATTGCTCTTGATTAAATCTCAAACTGTCTATACTTAAATTTTCAATAGCAAAACCATTGTTTTCTTCAAGTTTCAATGATTGGATTTGGGCAACGATGCCATCATTGTCATTCATAACAAAATCCTTTGCTAATACCTGGACCTCTATTATGTCCAAATTGTTTGGATCTAAGGCATCAACTTCGCCATTTGTTTTATTGGGATCAAATAATTTAAACGCACCCTCTTGAATATCTAAATATCCAACATTTAAATAAAATGAATTGCTTTCATTTAAAGTTGTATCGATATTTTCGTTTGAGCTTATATTGTCAATAGGTTCATTCTTTTTGCCTTTTAAAATATCAATCGTTGGCCTCAACAAGGAAAGACTTTCAATAACTATTGAATCATTGGTTAAATCAAAAACTTTTAAAGCAACATGACCCTCTTTTAGCGTAATTGAGGATCGTGTACTCTGATCTTCATTGGTAATATCAAATGCGACATTTCTCAAGTTTAAATTTCTAATATCCAAACTAAAAGGGTTTGCCTTGCTATCAGTTTTTTCTTGGTTAGGTGACAACGCTTGAAGAAAAGAAGCCATATTACTTTGAGAAGAATCAGAAGGAGTAACAATCTGTAATTGTGTATCAAAGAGATTTATATCCTTCAAATTGGCTTTATTCTTTAACAGACTAATGATATTTTCTTTCAATGTCGTCGAAGCCTCTCCTATAAACGCCATTGTATCTTGAGATTGGTAAGGCGTTGAAATATAGAGGTCTCTAAGAATTATTCCTTTAAACATTGAAAAATCAACTTCGCCTAATGTAATAGCACTGTTGGTTTTTTCTGATAGGTTATTGCATATTTTATTACCAATCCAATTTTGTACAAAGCCGATATGAAGAATTAGAGGAGATAAAATAATAAGTAAAACCAACAATAGGAATGTTCGTGCGAGCCACTTAAACAGCTTTGATCTTTTTTTAACTTCAGTATTCGTTTCTGGCTTTTTCTCCACTTCGCTTTCGGCTTTACAATATTAAACATGTAAAATGGAATATTTGATGGTCAAACAGCCCAGTTTAATCTTTAATTAACAAACAAATTTACCACATATTAACTTGTTTTTATGTGCTCAAATAAAGTAATCGTTTGAACAGCTTCTTTCACATCGTGAACCCTAAGAATGGAAGCCCCTTGCATCAAGGCTTGCCAGTGCAAAGCTGTCGTTCCATTTAATGCATCTTCTGACTTAGTTTTCAAGACTTTATATATCATAGATTTTCTGCTTAGACCAGCTAAAATCGGTAATTCAAATACGGAATATAATTCCAAGTTTTTCAAAATGGCGTAATTGTGTTCGATCGTTTTGCCAAAGCCAAAACCAGGATCTAGAATAATATCATCAATACCTTTTTTTCTCAGTTCAGTAAGTTTATTTGAGAAAAATTTCAAAATGTCAAAACGGACGTCGTCATATTCTGGTTTGACCTGCATAGTTTCAGGACTGCCTTGCATATGCATGAGCACGTAAGGAAATCCATGCGCTGAAACACAATCAATTAATTTTTCATCCTTTTTACCCGCTGTAATATCGTTTACTATAATGGCCGTGAATTTTGCGATCGTATCAACTACTTCACTTCTAAAGGTATCTACACTAAAAATAAGATTGGGATATGTTTGAGTAGCTTCTTTTAGCAATGGAATAATTCTATCCAATTCTTCAGAAACACTGATCATTTGAGCTGATGGTCTGGAAGAGAAACCACCAATATCTATTATTTGAGCGCCTTCATTCTTCATTTGCTCAACTCTTAGTAATGCATCTTCGATTTTATCATATTTCCCGCCGTCAAAGAATGAATCTGGCGTCAAATTAAGAATGCCCATGACAACAGGACTTTCCATGCTCAATAATTGCCCTCCTACTTTAATACTATTGATCAAATTCTTGCGTTTTTTATAGTATCTGGATTTTGTACGAATTTATGTCTAAATGAAACCTATAATTTTGACATAATTTTTTTAATAATATCAAATAGATATTATACTTTTTTGTAAAGTAAATACATATTAGTTAAATCATTAATTATTGTAACAATTAAATGAAAATCAAGTTAATAAAAATTATTCTTTTACATAATATGTTTGAATAAATTTGGTTATAGCGCAATACCTTACTAATTTCACTTTTGTTGAATAGGTCTCATATGTTTTAATTTACAAATGTATCACCTACTTTTGGCAAGATTTTGACAGATAAAAAAGAAGAAAACTGAACTACACGTTGAAACAGAAGGAATCTTTAGCCGTTAACATATCTATTTGTATATGTCTAATTCTCGCAGGTATTTTCCTGTTTAATAGATGTAACAACTCTACCCAAATTAACCCCGATGAATTGGTATCAGTCGTCTTACCAGAAAAAAAGTTTGGTTACGAGAAAGATAAATACCATTTTGAAACTTACAATCTGTCCTCCAATCAAACATTAGGTAGTTTATTACTTTATCAAGGAATTCCTTGGGATTCAATTCTTAAGTTGGACAAAGTATCCAAAGATAAATTCAGTATCCGTCGATTCAGAGCAAAAAAGCCATTTACACTTGTCAAAGAAGATTCTTGTGCTGCTCCTTGCTGTTTGGTTTATGAGCCCAACAAACTGACCTATATCAAATACCATTTAAAAGATAAGATTGAAGTCGACGTAATAAAAAAACGATATGAAGTTTGTGAAGAACAAGCTTCTGGCGAAATAGAATCTTCATTATGGATGGCGATGAAAAAGAGTGGGCTGGGATTTGAGATTATAGACAAAATGGAGGACGCCCTTGCTTCAAGCGTAGATTTCTATCATGCTCAAAAAGGAGATCAATTTAAACTGATTTTCGAAAGGAAATATATTGATGGCGTACCAGTTGAATTCGGTGAGATTTTGGCAGCTGCTTATAAAAATGATTATGGTGAACAATATTCAGTGTATTTTGAAAATGATAACTACAGTGGATTTTATGACTTGAAGGGTCAACCTACAAAAAAGACTTTTTTGCGAGCACCCTTAAAGTATTCAAGAATATCTTCCAGATTTAATCCTCGGAGATTTCACCCGATTAAAAAACGAAGAATTCCACATTTGGGAACAGACTATGCAGCGCCAATTGGAACACCAATCTATGCCGTTGCTGATGGTGTAGTTGAAGTTGCAGGATATGCCAAGAACAACGGAAAATATGTTAAAATAAGACACGACGATGTTTACAAAACGCAATACCTTCATATGCACAGATTTTCGAAAGGCATTAAAAAGGGTGTTCGAGTCAAACAAGGACAGCAGATTGGAGAAGTGGGTCAAACAGGTTTAGCAACAGGTCCACATGTCTGTTATAGATTTTGGAAACATGGTCGTCAAGTCAATCATTTACGTGAAAATTTTCCTCCTAAAGATCCACTTCCAGAGTCTGAATTGCCAGAATTCTTTAAGCAACGAGATCTTCTCTTAACAAGATTGTCGCTTGTTCCTTATCCTGATGAAAAAAGAGAGAGCAATATCCTAGAAATGGATATTCAAACCTAATTTCAGTATTACTATTATTGAGATTTCTTTAAAGTAAAACCAAAAGTTGATCCTTTACCTAATGTTGATCGAACAGTAATCTTTTGTTTGTGTGCTTCAACAATATGCTTGACAATTGATAACCCTAACCCTGATCCTCCAATTTGTCTTGCCCGACTTTTATCTGCTCTGTAAAATCTATCAAACAGATGCTTTAAGTGTTTGTCTTCAACACCAATTCCGTCATCTGAAACTTCTATCAAAATTAACTCTTCCATATCATAAAAACTGATCTTAGTCTGACCATTTTCCTTACCATATTTAATAGAATTTGAAATCAGATTAACGAAAACCTGACGTGTCTTATCTCTATCAGCTTCTACATTAAAATCCTGATCAGCACCAGCTTTAAAAAAGATTTTAATGTTTTTCTCACTGGCTAGAATTTCAAAATCTTCTATAACTTCAGATGCTAGTTTTTTTAAGCTGAAGTTACTATACTCTAACTGTGAGGATTCTGATTGCAAATTATTTATAAGCTCTAAATCTTCTACAATAAGCTGAAGTCGTTCTGTATTTTTAGCAGCACGTTCAAGGTATTTAAAATTTATATTTTCATCATACATTCCTCCATCTAGTAACGTGTGTAAGAAACCTTGAATCGCGAAAATGGGTGTTTTTAATTCGTGAGAAATATCACCAACAAAATTTTGTCTATAATTTTCAAGCGACTTTAATTCAGATATTTCTTCCTCTCTTTGTTCTGCCCAATTAATTACACTTTCATTAACTTCTTCCAAGGTGATGCCGATGTTTTCATCAACACTTGACATTGAGTTTTTCGACTTACTAATAAATTTGTAGATCAATTTTATTTTACGAAAAACAAATTTTTCGAATAAGTATTTAATCACCAAATAACTGATGAGGATAGAACCCACGATGTAGACGACAACACTTAATAATGAAACATGTGGTAAGCCATCAATAAGAAAAACGACAAGAATAAAAAACAGATAAATCAACCATACCAAAAGCGTTACATAAAATGAAATTTGCTTAACACTAAGGTTTTTTAATAACGCTTTCAAATAATCCTCTTTACTTTAATAGTAAGATACTAAAAATTAAATCGATATCCAATTCCTTTCAGCGTAACAATAGAGTCATTTCCTATTTTTTCACGTAACTTTCGAACGTGAACATCAATAGTTCTATCCCCTACTATTACTTCGCGTCCCCAAACCTTTTGTAGAATTTCAGCGCGTTTAAAAACTTTACCTGGCTTTGAAATGAGCAAATCTAAAAGCTCAAATTCTTTCTTTGCTAATGGAATTGTTTTATCATTTATTTCAACAGTAAATGATTCTTTATTAATGGTCATTTTCCCAAACGTAATGACTTCATTTGTTTCTTTTTTATTTCCAGGATGTCGCCTGAGCAATGCTTTAACTCTGCTTTTTAAAACATTTGGTTTAATGGGCTTATTAATAAAATCATCACCACCGGAGTCAAGCGCGGAAATATGTGTGAAGGATTCTGATCTTGCCGTTAAAAAAGCAATAAGCACATCCTTCATTTTAGCTTCAGTCCTAATTTTTTCACACATTTCAATGCCATCCATTTTTGGCATCATTACATCTAAGAGGATGAGATCAGGTTTGAAATTAATTGCTTTTTCATATCCTTCTTCACCATCATACGCGGTTTCTAGAATGTAGCCTTCTTTCGCTAAATTATATTCCAAAAATTCAACGATATCTTGTTCATCTTCAACAATTAAAATGCGTGCTGCATTGTTCATTTCACAATTTTTTTATAAAGTTGTACAAACATTGATTGATTTCACTTTAATACTAGGTTATCTAATTGTTAATTTTTTTAGTTTTTTTATTTGGTGGTTTCTTTTTTCGAAGTCGATCACTCTTTTTTTGAATAGTATCTCTTACTGCTTTATGAAATTCAACATACCTGTTTAGATCAGATTTCAATGTGGCAATATCAGCTTCATATAAGCTCATTTTAATATCATGAATAGTTTCTATCTGGTTATTATAGAGATTTCTTAAACTATCTGCTCTGTAATTATCAACTTTTTTTAGAGTCTCTGAAGCAACATATAAATCTTCAGTTACAGCTGCTAATTTCTCTTCGCTATAATTTAGCTTGCTCCCCTTTTGTTGACAACTACCAAAGCAAATTAATACAACTATAATTAAAAGTAATTTCATTAAATGCCTTTTGGGTAAATAAATGATTCGATTTTACTATTTCTGCAATCAACCTCTGACCACTCGTTTGCAGAAGATTTTATATGAACGACACCACAAGTTGGAACATTATCAATATAATCACCTTCAAAACTGTTTGCGAAATATGTTATTGTAGGGTTATGACTAAAAAAAGCTGGAAACTTAATGTCCTCATCCAATTGATTTATAATATCCAACCAGTCCGATTCTTCCCCAAAATATAGGTCTGTTTCTATATCCACATCTAAGTTTCCATATATCTCACTAAAAATGCTTGCCGTTGTAAAAGCCCTTACCGCTGGACTGCTAATTATATTGGTTAACGCCAAACCATTGTCTTTACAATAAGCGGCCATACGGGGTGCATCACGCTCTCCTCTAGGATTAAGCGGCCTTTCCTTATCTTTTAAATGTGGGTGTTTCCACGATGATTTTGCGTGCCTAACAAGGAGAAATTCTTTCATACAATGGTCAATAAACAAAAAATTCTTTAATCAAAATAAAAAATTGGTTGTATATTTATAAGATTCTAGTGGAAGTAACGAGTCATATTTAAAAATATTCTAATTTATTATTCTATTTATTCGCTTGATTTTCAGATGATTTATTCGAAAATAAATTAAACTACCCTATTCAAACCGTGCAACGAAAGCAAAAGTTAAAAATCAAAGAAATAATTGATGAACTCGATCTTGAGTCCGTTAAGAACTTCCTTATGCAATATGCAAAAAACGATCATTCTTTTGAAATTGCATTTAAATCACACTTTATTTCAAGAATTCGAACAGGTGTAGATGAAAACGATAAGTACAAAAGAATTCTAGATGAAATTATAAAACCAATAAATGCTCACAACCAAAAAATAGGTCCTACTTTAAAAAAGACTATCTCAATTGTCCTCAAAGATTTGGCTTTACAAATGAATGATTGTTTAAGCACAAATAACTATACAGAATCTTACAGTCTCATAAAAGAAGCACTTGAGAAAATTGAATATCTGCAACACAGATACTTTATCAAGGATCAAAGCATCGAAAGATGTCGTGTACATTTTATAGGAGGCTTGGATGTCATCTTGGACATGGAATTGGCACCAGCATTTAGGAAAAAAATAGAAAAAGAGCTTATTGACCTTACTCAGAAATCTTACTTCTATCCTCAGCAAAACAATCTTGTTGAATTGTTGAATTCAAAAAATGTTTTAATACAAGAAGACAAGGAACTGATAAGCGAAAGTCTTTATAATAAAATCAAACAGATTCCAGACGAAGAAAACTTGGTAAAAACAATAGTTCAACTGGCTCACCCATTTGACAATCTCGCAAAAAAAGCCATTAAAACTTTTGGAAATAATAAATTGTTTAATGCACTAAAAGCATTGATAAGAGAAGGTAAATTTATTTATGTAGATTACTTTTTAAATAACAAAAAAATAAACTTAAGTCTTAATACTGATATTCTGAATATTTTAAAACTCATTGAAAAGAAAGACTTCGGGGCAATAACAAGAGGATTGACAAGATTAGAAGACAACGCTATCCCAATTCTTGAACTCAGATCCATACTTGAAGAATTACCAGATTTATATTTGAAAAAAGAATTCAAGAAAATAAGAAAATGGGTCGATACACTACAGTTTGGTCTCAGAACGAATATGTATTTCAGAGCTGGATATCATAATGAGTTAATTACAATGTTGGAAGACAAAAATGATGTTGAATGGATTAAAGTTTATGATAACGGACTTCTACAAAACGGCTTTGATAACGAAATTGCACACTTGTACCAAAATACGATGGAAAATTATCTATCCAATCATATTGGGATAAAAGCTAAAGAATATCTAGATAAAATTCAACAACATTTATTTAAAAATGGTCATCACAAGATCGCAGAAGATCTGCTCGATCACGTAATGAAAAAATATGACTATCGAATCTCCCTTAACTAAATAATGGTTGAAGCATATATTTTTGACTTTGATGGCGTACTTGTAGATACTGTAAACCTCCACTTTAAAAGTTGGCAAAAACTATCGCATTCCTTAGGTCATAATCTTCCTGCAGAAATGGAAGATAAATTTAGAGGTGCAAGCAGAGATAAATCACTACAATTGGTCTTAGATAAAATTAATATAAGCGCAACGCAACATGAGAAAATCACTTTTTTAAAACAAAAAAATGATTGGTTCACTCAAAGTTTAAATGATATCTCTGAAGATATACTATTACCTGGATCGAAGGAACTGTTGCTGGAATTAAAACATAAAAACTTAAAAATAGGATTGGCATCAGCAAGCAAAAATGCTGTTAATATTATAAATCGGTTAAAGCTTGGTAAATACTTCGACGTAATGGTCGACGGTAATGAAGTTATAAAGTCAAAACCTCATCCTGAAGTCTTTCTCAAAGTTGCAGATAAGTTAGGTTGTAAGCCAGAAAATTGCATAGTGTTTGAAGACAGTCCATTAGGCGTCGAAGCAGCCGCTAAGGGAGGTTTTAGGGTAATTGGGGTCGGAAACCATACTGTTTTAAAGAACACAGACTCAAATATTGCTGACCTATCACAATTTAAACTCTCAATGTTTTCAACTTTTGATGAATAATTAACTTTGGTCAACAAAGCGCTATTTTTGAAGATGTCTTTAGGTTAAATTAGACTTAAATATTATTTACTTTGTTAATGAATATTTAAATTCGTGTTTTTCTCGTCCTTATCTGAACAAATCTGCGTTATTTTTTTGGATTAGCTAATTAATATAATGAAAGAAACTCTAAGCATTCTTTTTCTTCTACTTACAATTGTAAGTTATTCTCAAGAATCTAATAAGAAATACGACCTCGTTATAGAAAGGGTTTCTGGATTCTCTTCTAACGACAGAATTGAAGATATTACTGTTAAAAAAGACATGGTCTTTTTTGCTGGTAAAGATGGAGTTGCCAGCTTCAACAATCAATCTTCAACCTTATCAAAAGTATTAAATAAAAGGAATGCAGTTGCCGTAAAAGTTTCTCGAAAAAATCAAGTTTATTCCGCTTTCAAGAATAATAAAATATATAGGGACGACGAACACATTTATACTATTATAGAGAACAATGTATTTATAAATGATATTGAGTTGTTTAAAGGCAAACTTTGGATAGCAACCAATAATGGTATTTATGCTATAAGTACTAGTAGTAAAAAATTGACAAACCATTTTAAAACGAGCAACTCCAAACTAAAATCAAATGAAATTAATTTCGTACAATATTTTCCAAAATTGGAAAACCTTTGGATAGGTACTGCGAAAGGCGTGAATGAGGTCAAAAAAGATGGAAAATGGACTAAAACGGATTTCAGCAAAGAAAATTTCAAAGCGGTTACAGTCAGTATTGATGGCCTTTGGTTATTAAGCGATAAAGAACTTCACTTGGTTTATGAAGATTTTGGTAAAGCCAGATTTCAGCCACAAGGATTGAAGAAAGGCTTATTTCTAGGAAGCGTAAATGATCTTGCTTTGGACATGAAGGACAATTTATTTGTTGCTTCAGACATTCTTACTCGTTATAATCCTTACACGGATAAGCTTGATAAATATGGAGAGAACATAGGATTAATCGCCAGTAAATGTATTGCATTAGCAAGTGATCAAAGTGGAGCACTTTGGTTAGGAACTGAAAATGCTGGATTGTATCGTATTTATAAGGATTCTGTTGATATCAATGAAATGATGATAACAACTATACTCGAAAACCCAATAAGTTGCCCAGGAGCCATGGATGGAAGTTTGCTTGTTGAAGTCTCAGGCGGTAGTCCCCCTTATAAATATGCATGGGAACGCGTCAGATTAAATGGGCAAAACAACCCTAAAAATTTAAAATCAGGTAATTATAAAGTTACTGTTGAGGATAACTTTGGAACAAGACAAACATCAGCCATTAGAATTGATGATCCACAAAAACTGGGATTCAATTTGATAGAAACTAAAGGTATTTCTAAAATAGGTAAAAAAGATGGACAAGCACATGTTGAAGCAACAGGTGGAACACCGCCTTACACATACAAATGGGATAATGGGGAATCAGGAGCCATAGCTTCAAAACTCAATTTTGGGTTTGCTAATGTTACAATTTCTGATGTGAATGGATGCTCCATTGAAGAAAAAGTAAAAATTTCCAAGCCTAAGATTATGCCTGACTTGGATATTGCTAAATTAAGTGTAGGTCAAACTTTAGCACTGAATAAATTATTTTTTGCTGCAGACAGTAGCGCAATACAAGAAGAATCATATGCTGTCTTAGAAGAAGTTTTTGAGTTTTTAAATCTTAATAATGGTGTAGTTGTTGAAATAGGTGGCCACACCAATAACATTCCAACTCACGAATATTGCGACAGATTATCTACAAACAGAGCCAAGTCTATTGCTGATTATTTGTACGTAAGAGGTTTAGCTGAAGATAGAATCACTTATAAAGGTTACGGTAAAAGAAATCCTATTGCCACTAATAAATCGGCTGCTGGAAGAAGAAAAAATCAGCGCGTTGAGATTAAAATCTTAAAACTTAGTGAAGAATAACCCTTCACAGCAAAGATTTAATCAATTAAATAAGGACTTCTTTATTAATTCCGCAAGCTGAAGTAGATTTTCTGCTGGTGTTTTAAATCAAAATGCCGGATATTAAAAAGAATAATAAGAATTAACTATATCAGGGAGCATCGTTTCGGTGTCTCCCTTTTTTTTTATAATATCATTTAACTTTATCTTATCAATATGTTCACGCCAAAATTCACACCAAGGACATGTTGCTGCTTCTAACTGAATGCCATGTTAAAATTTCCAACTTATTAATTTCATTAAAAACGCCCCTTCCTAATTAGGACAAGTTATCGCTGTCGACACAAAGTTTCCTGTATCATCAACTGTCATTCTCCAGCAATTCCCGTTTGGTGATTTCATTATAACCCCATTGTTAATATCATTAATGTAAATATCTCCATCTTTAATTTCCAGTTTTGAAAATGGGTCATCAGTTCCGATGCCGACGTTACCATTCTCAGCGATGCGCATCCTTTCCAACCGTGTGGTTTCATTTTCATTAATTGTTCCAAAAATGATATAAGAGGAATAACTGCTATTATTTATTGTTGAACCAGCAAACATTTCAACAGCTGCTGAAACTCTGTAATCATTATCTATGAATTGACTTCCGTACAATCCTGTAATCCGATCTCCAGGCAATATATCCAATGCTCCACCAAATTGTCCTCTTGATCTGAACCCAACAAATACAGGAATTTCAAAAACTGAATTCGAATAAGTATAACTAGCCACTCTGGAATAGTTGTTATTATGTAAGGTAACCATATCGTTATTGAATCCTGTTCCAATTACTTCGAGTCCTTGAACAATTTGTGCATTTAGATTTTGGCACAATAAGAAACTAATGAAGAATAGAAAAAATGTGATTCGCCTCATCTTGTTGTTTTTAATGATAAAATAATATATTATGCGTTGAAAGTTAACTTTCTTAAGATTAAAGAAAAAACATATTGAGTAAAATAATCAAGTTTGTCCTTGAACTTGACATAAATTCAATTGTTAAAGTTGGCTGCTTCGAATGTAATATGAGTAGTGCAATTCGTTTCTTTACATGAACAAGCTAAATTAGTTTCGATGAACTTAAAAGTAAAAACACATCTCTTTATAGAAAAAATATTGGACACCATATTTCCAGTTAGGTTAGGCTTGAGGTCAAAGCCAATACAAGACTTAGATGAGTTACAAGCTAATTTATTAAGTATCTTAGATAATAATATTGAACAATCACATATCAAGAATAAGGAAGTTGCGCAACGATTTATAGATAACATAGATACCCTCTACTCTGATTTACAAAAAGATCTTCAAGCCATCTACAATGGAGATCCCTCTGCTAAAAGTATAAATGAAATCATTTTAACTTATCCAGGATTCCAGGCCATTGCTTGTTATCGAATGGCTCACTATTTATTAAACAATGGTGTTTGCTTAATACCACGACTCATAACAGAATACGCACATAGCCAAACTGGAATTGATATTCATCCTGGTGCTGAAATTGGTCATCATTTCTGTATTGATCATGGTACTGGTATTGTGATAGGTGAAACAACCATCATTGGCAATCATGTTAAAATATATCAAGGCGTCACTTTAGGAGCATTAAGCATTCAAGATAGAAACAAATCAAAAGGTAAAAGGCATCCTTCAATCGGTCATAAAGTCGTCATTTATGCTCATGCCATTATTCTTGGTGGTGAAACTACAATTGGAGATAATTCAATTGTTGGTGGAAATGTATGGCTCACCGAAAGTATACCAGCCAATTCGAAAATATATTTTGATAATAAATTTACGCGCCAGTATTAACCTGAACCTTATATATGAAAAGTATGAAACTTGAAAACTTAATTGGAAATACGCCTTTGGTTTTATTGGAAAAAATCAACCCCAATCCAAAAGTTAAACTTTATGCCAAATTAGAGGGACAAAACCCAGGTGGAAGTGTAAAAGATCGCGCTGCTTTATTTATGATACAAACAGCCATAAAAAATGGATTGCTTAATCAGGGGGATACCATTATCGAAGCTACAAGCGGCAACACAGGTATTGCTTTAGCTATGATAGCAGCCAGATTTGGTATCAAATGTATTTTGGTAATGCCTTCAAATGCTACACCAGAACGTATTAAAACGATGAAAGCCTATGGCGCAAAAGTTGTCCTAACGCCAGAAGAGAAGACAATTGAATATTCAAGAGAGTGGGCAAAACAAGAAGCTTTAGAAAAAGGTTATGTCATTCTTGATCAATTTAATAACGAAAGCAATCGTCAAGCACACATTGAAACAACGGGCCCTGAGGTTTGGCGTGATACTCAAGGCGAAGTAACCCATTTCGTTTCAGCCATGGGAACAACTGGAACCATTACTGGAACCTCAACATATTTAAAAGAAAAAAATCCTAACATAAAGATAGTAGGTGCTCAACCTACTGAAGGCAGTCGTATACCAGGAATCCGAAAATGGTCACCTGCATTCTTGCCTAGCATCTACCAACCTAAGCGAGTTGATGAAATTATTTATGTAAGTACTGATGACGCAAAGGAAAAAACCAGACTACTTGCTGAACAAGAAAGTATTATGGGAGGCATGTCATCAGGAGGTGCATTACATTGTGCTTTAGAAGTATGTTCTAAACTAGAAAAAGGTGTTGTCGTTTTTATTGTTTGTGATAGAGGAGATCGGTATTTAAGTTCTGAATTATATGAATAGGATAAGGTTCTATTTTATCCTTCTCATTGTTGCTCTTGATTTCTTGAAATTGATAACATCTTCTATGATCAATTCATTTTCATCAACGGATAAAACCGGGATTCGAATAGTGTCTCCTAATAAGTAAAAGTGTAATTCAGAATTGTCATATTCAAACAAACCCCAATCGTCTTCTTTACAAGGATTGTTAATAATTACATAGTACAAAACATAGTGTCCATCATCTCTCAATTCAAAAGCATCAGAATAATATTCGCCAAACATAAAACCAGTATGACTCTCTCCTTCTTCGTAATAGGTACTATCGCCCGTTTCATACTCTAATATAACTTTAGGTTCCCACCGTCCATAGATATGATCAAGGCCTTCCTCGAATACATAGGAGCAATCTTCTTCTATTGTTTCGTCTTCTTCCATAGGTATCTGTTCTTCTATCGGCTCATGAGTGCAAGAGAATAAAAGAAAGTTCGTGCATAATAGCAAACAATAAAAGACAGATTTATTTTTAGTTAGAACAACCATAATTTCGTTTAAAGTAGACTTTGCTCATATAAATAAAGAATAACATTATTAAAAATAAGAAAAATATGCAGTCAATTCTTCAGGATAAACTTCATTTCCATTTTATCATTAAATCTATTGCTAATTTGAATGATAAATTCATCAAGTCCTTGATCTATAAGATCATAAAGTAGTTCTCTTGATATCGATTTCTTAAATGTATATTCTGACAGTAAAATCCCCTTTCCATAAAATTTACCTACCAAATTAAATTTACCGTATATCCTAAAAGCGTTAGGTACTCTTTCTAAAAGATAAATACCGCTTGACAACTCTCCAGGGTATATGTAATTTAAACTCGTTTTTGGTTGAAAATAATATTCATTGAATATATTAACCGAAAATAAGATGTGCGGATCATAAAAAATGGAGTTTCTTTTAGGAATAAAATATTCGTAGTATTTCTTGTTTTCTAAAAAGTTTTTTGAATATTTCGCTCTTTCAATATCATTAGTGAATTCAGTTTTCCGATATTTACAATCTTCTGCATTCAAATAATAAGTTCGTCTTATTTTCGCTTCATTTAACTTATCATATTTAGTATCCCAGCCAGATAAATCTTCATGTATAATACAAGAATCGATAAGCTTGTAATCTTGAGTGATTAAATATTCTTTTTCCTTTGTCTCAATACCATCTAACTCTTCTTGAATAAGCAATTCATCTATGAATGCAAATTGGCTTGATAAAGAGAGTTTACCAAATATGATGAAAATTAATATCAGCAAGTATAACTTGACGCTATATACCAAAAACTTAATCTTATAAAATAATTTCAAATCTATAATTTCTAATTTTATCAAATTCTTCCATACCTAATTTGAATAAATGCTTAAATCCAAGTTTAGATATTTCGCATAGGATGCATCTATCACAATACTTTTTGCTCCAAAAGAAATTTTAATTCTGTTTATATCCATTAACGTTAATAATGGCATACCAGAAACAAGATTGCTTATCGGACCCAAAGCTTGAGACATAAAAGGTATTTCGTTTGATGTATATGCTGTCACGTACACCTTAGTATTGTCACCTGGTCTCATTATTTTGACTTCATAACATTTATATCCATAAATAATTTTACGGAAAAATATGTTCGTTTGACCCTTTTCTACTAAATATAATCAAATTCTAGATTTGAGTATAATATGGTATTGCTTAAACTGATTAGCAAATTTTAAAAATGATTATATTAGTTACAGTTTTCTATTTAACTCTATAACCCCAAATCAAAGAACATTTACCATTTTCCATCAATTAAAATTTAAACCAAATAAAAATGGGAAAAGTATTTGAACGAATAGTAACAGTATTTCTTGAAAACACTATGCGTAGTTCTGCATTGGCGAATCCTTATTTAAACGCACTTCGAAACAAAGGCGTATTTATGACCAATGCTCAAGGAGTGACACATCCCTCACAACCTAATTATATTGCTACCATTGCAGGCGATACAATGGGTATCGCGGATGGTGAAGCCCATTATATGGATTGGTATTGGGT
>JABDKX010000058.1 GCA_013001975.1 Saprospiraceae bacterium
TTTCAATTCCATTAATAAATGTCTACACTTTAAATGGAGAGGCTTTTGATCCATCTTCATGTTCTTCAGCAGATGGTCTTATAAATCTAGAATTTAATTCCGATTTTGAATATTCAATTGATGAAGGAACTACATGGCAAACTGAAGGAGAATTTCTCAACTTAAATTCTGGGAATTATAATGTGTTCGTCAGAGATAGATTATTTACAACTTGTATTGAAGTATACGAATTTCAATTGGAAACGCCTTCGTCGCCTATCATCAATATGTTACAAACTGAAAACATTTCCGATTGCGGTATTTTTGATGGAACCTTAGCATGTTTTGCCACTGGCGAAAATCTAGAATACTCCATTGATAATGGTTCTACTTGGCAAATTCAGAACACCTTTGATCAATTACAAGCTGGCTCATACACTGTTTTTGTACGGTCAAATCAGGACAGTAATTGTTCTACAAATCAAGACTTTGAAATTGAAGACATCGTACCTATTACTATATCAGATGTTCAAACCAATAACATTAGTGATTGTAATGCTTCAGATGGTGTAATTACAGTTTTGCCTCAAACGAATTCGCTTGAATATTCAATCGATAATGGTGACAATTGGCAATTGGAAAACACCTTTACAGATCTTTCTGAAAACCAATATAATATCGTTATCCGATTGATTAATGCACCAAATTGTACTGATGAACAAAGTGTCATAATATCATCTCCTAAAATTCCAATAATAAATGATCTTATTCTTGAGGATCCAAGTGATTGTGAAGTTGAAGATGGAAGTATAGAAGTCTTAGCTTTAGGCATTGATCTTGAATATTCTATTGATAATGGTGTAAGTTGGCAATCGGATAATATTTTTAATCTACTACCTGGTGGCAGTTTTCAAATTATAGTTCGAGAAGTAGGAACTTCAAATTGTACGGTTACTCAAGAGGTGTTTTTGAACAGTTTAGACGCACCTGAAATTTCAGACATTATAATTAATCCAATATCGAATTGTGATTTAACAGATGGTTCTGCTACAATTATTGCAGAAGGAGAAAATTTAAATTATTCTATAGACAATGGTCAATCGTGGCAAGAATCCAATGTATTTAATAATATAGGTCAAGGTGATTATGATGTATTGGTCATTAACTCATTATATCCCAATTGCATAGCTAATACGACATTTTCATTAGCTTCAGTAGCTTGCCCATGTAATGACATTGAGGTGTATTATGACATGTTACCTGTGAATTGTTCAGATGTTTTTTCTGGAAGTGTAAATATTACTAACGTGACTGGTTTATTGTCAAGCACCTACATGGTAGAGTGGTCTAACGGAGCAACAGGTGATTTAAATGACAACATTAGCGAAGGCACTTACACATTTACAGTGATCTACGACAATGATTGTCGCTTTATTGATACTGTAGAAATCATTTCTCTTGATCCCATCAGCTTTAATACGGATATTGAAAATGTTAATTGCAATCAACTAGGCAGTATTTCTTTGTCAAATATAACTGGTGGCTTTGGCCAAAGATTAATTTCAATTGATGGCATAAATTTTTCGACGCTTACAAGCTATGAAAATTTATCTCCAGGAAGTTACTCCATTGTAGTTAAAGATAATTTTGGTTGCGAAGAATCTGTTTCAATTACCATTTTGGATAATACCGATCAAAATGTTGAAACCATTGAATTTGATCCCATTGAAAAAGGAGAAAGTGTTTCTCTTAATCCCGAGATTTCATTTATGAACATAGATAGTTTCTTTTGGGAAATAAATGGTCAATTATCAGAATTTAATACTGTTGATATCAATTTCGCCCCAGAAATTAATTCTAAGCTTGTACTCACTGTTTTCATGAATGATTGTATTGAAAAGATCGTATATAATATTTCGGTTTTTGAAAACATCAGGTTATACATTGCGAATACTTTTTCTCCATTTCAGAACGACCAAAACAGCACAATATTTATTCAATCATCCAATGACGCTTCTGTTCAAATAGATCAGTTTATTATTTACGACAGATGGGGAAATGTTGTTTTCCTTTCTGAAAATCCTGAAATAAATAACTCCGAGAGTGGTTGGGATGGTACAAAAAATGGAAAGGAAGTGGAGTCTGGCGTTTATACATATTTATTACAGTATAAAATCAATGGCCAAATAATAAATGAAGCTGGGAATATTACTTTGGTCAGATAGTTTCTAATTAAAAATGTCTTTAATTTTTATAAAACTATCAATAGATTTTGGATTCTTGACTGCATCTTTATTCATCGACTTTGATACATCCATTCCCATAAATAGTTTTTTGATGGGAACTTCCATTTTTTTCCCGCTTAATGTATAGGGAATATCATCAACCACCAATATTTCATCTGGAACATGTCTTGGCGTACATTGACTCCTAAGCTCAGAATTGATTTTCTTTTTTAAATCTTCATCTAGATTTTCATTCTCATTGAGAACTATAAATAATGGCATAATATCTTCTCCGTCAGACTTTTCTATATTTAACACAAGGCTATCTTTCAATTCAGATATTTTGTCCAAGACATTATAAATTTCTGCGGTGCCGATTCGAACGCCTTTACGATTTAATGTAGCATCTGATCTTCCTTGAATTAATAAAGAACCATTTTCATATATTTTAATCCAATCACCATGTCTCCATTTTCCTTCATATTCTGAAAAATAACTGCTTAAATAGCGACTGTTATTTTTATCATTCCAAAAATATATCGGCATTGAAGGCATTGGTTTTTCGATAACCATTTCTCCTAAACTATCTGACACATGTTCTCCGTTGTTATCATAGGCAAATAATGCACACCCTAATGCCCTGGATTGAATTAATCCTTTGTAAACACTTAATAATGGATTGCCGCCTACAAAAGCAGTGCATACATCAGTACCGCCACTCATAGAACACAACCATACATCAGATTTTATCTCAGTATAAATCCATTCAAACACTTCCGGAGGCAATGGCGCTCCTGTTGATCCGATTGAACGTAATGGTGATAGATTATATTTAGATCCTATTGAAACTTCTCTTTTCATACAAGCACTCAGATAAGGTGCACTCGTTCCAAAATGGTGAATTGGGCATTTTTCTGCAAGCTCCCAAAGCACTTCAAGGTTGTTTAATCCTGGACTTCCGTCAAATAGTACTGGTGTCACTCCTGCCAACATACTCGCTTGCAAATAATTCCACATCATCCAACCGGTAGTGCTGAACCAAAAGAAATTCTCTCCTTTTTTTACATCATTGTGAAACGATATATATTTTAAATGTTCAAGCAAAACTCCGCCGTGAGAATGCGTGATGGCCTTTGGTTTTCCTGTTGTCCCAGAAGAATACAAAATCCAAATCGGATGATCAAACGCAACAGGTGTAAAAATTACTTCGTCTTGCTCAGGTTCATTTCGTTTTAGATCTTTAAAATTATCTGCTCCTTTAATCTCTGAATTTTTATTCAAATAAGGAACAAGAATTAAATCTTTTACTGTGATCAAGTTTTCCTTTAACTGCTTTACATCGTCAATTTTACTATATGGTTTTCCGTTGTATTGATACCCATCAACCGCTATTAGTAATTTGGCATCTATTTGTAAAAATCTTTCAATAACAGTTTCCACACCAAAATCTGGCGAGCAACATGACCAAACGGCGCCCAAAGCATTAGCAGCTAAGAAAAAATAAATGGCTTCTGGAATATTTGGAAGATAGGCCGCAATACGATCACCTTTTTTTATTCCTTTTTCAATGAGATAGCCTTGAATTTGTTTTACTCGTTTTTCTAATTCATCCCATTCAATTCTATTAAAGCTATTTTCATTTTGAAAAATTATTGCATTTTGGTCATCTGATTTATGCCGAAAAATATGTTCTGCATAATTTAATGTTGTTCCTTGAAACCATTTTGTAAAAGGCATTGGATCTGAAGAGCAAACTTCATCATAATTCGAATGATCAATAATATCGAAATATTGATATATACTTTCCCAAAAATCTGATACA
>JABDKX010000227.1 GCA_013001975.1 Saprospiraceae bacterium
TTTTTTCGTTTTTTATTGATAAATAATTACCAAATAGAGATTTATGGTATAAAATAGCATAAACCATATGGAAGTAGAATAAATATATATATAAATGACCAAATTGTAAATAAAGGTAGGGTAGATGATCGGTAAATTGTCTGTACTATTAACTTTGAAGCTGGATATTAAAGTGCGATATTACATTTACAACTAAATTATTATCGTCACCATTAAATTTTATGTCTTAAATTTGCGCAAAACCTAATTGTATGTTTAATTTTTTATTTGGATTACCAGGAGGACCAGAATTATTACTGATCGCTTTTGTTGTACTTTTATTATTTGGAGGTAAGAAATTGCCAGAATTGATGAAAGGATTAGGAAAAGGTATTAGAGAGTTCAATAATGCAAAAGCAAATATTGAATCTGAAGTACGCGACAGTATGAAAGAAATAGATAAGAAAGACTAATCTCTTTTGCCTTGCAGATGTTCTGCTGCATTGGTTAAGTCTTCGTAAAAATCAGCCCCATATTGCCTGATGAGGGCTTCCTTGGCAAATTCAAAAATCCTGATTTTTTGTTTTTTACCATTTGTGCACGCACTGCTACAAATGTCCCATTTGTCATAATTCAGTGCCTCAAACCCAGTTTGTTCGTTTTTACTTACCCTTATTGGATATAAATGACAGCTGATCGGCTTCTTAAATTCAATCTTGCCATCATAATAAGCTTTTTCAATCCCGCAAAAAGTGATACCCAACTCATTTCTTCCCATAAAAACACACGCACCATCATCCATCAAAGATGTTTCGTCTACATTTGATAAGCTATTAAATGAATGAAAACCCTCCGAAGTAATCTTTTCCTGAGCACTTTTGGATAGGTAAGGAAAGACATCTTTTAATAAATCTTCAATGATTAAGATTTCGTCTTTTGATAAAGGAGCCCCATAATCACCTTCAATACAACACGCACCTTTACATGCATTCAAATTACAAGCAAAGTCTTTTTCAATAATGTCTTTTGAAATGAGAACGTCTTCTATTAAAATCATAATGCAAATTAAATACATTTATTGAGTTGTGGGATGAATAAATTTAAACAAGGTAAATGCCTCATACGTTCTGATTATTAATCATTAATAAATTGCAGTTTTATAATATGTATGACATTTGCGATGTTGGGGAAATTGGGGCACCGAAAACATAGGAAAAATCCTTAGAAATGTTGTAAATTGGAGCCATTATCCAGATGAGATATCACTGATGTAATTTTCATCTACTAAGCCGAGATATTTTTTTTAATTAGTAACTACATTCGAAATATAAAATTTATGAAAAATCTGATTTTCATAGTCCTTTGTTTTTTCTCTTTAAATCTGTTAGGACAACAATCAAATAGTCAAATTGACAAGGCAGCTGCCACAATCACTAAGCTTTATGACTTGAATTCAAATCAAGCGGCTCAGTACAATCAAATAATAAAAACAAAAAAGGCGGCATATAAAAAATTAAAAGGTAGCGACAAAAAAATTAACAGTGAAGCTGTTAAAAAAATTGAACTAGAATATGAGAAAAGCTTCAAAGCTATTCTTAATGAAAAGCAAATAAAAATATTTGAAGTACAACAACAAATAGCTAAAGGTCTTAGAGAAGATGCTCCCCAATCTTCAGTAAACAGACCTGTCAAATAAATTCGCAAATTATAATTTTACCCAAATCAAATAAATGGACATTTTAAAGCAAAAATTCTTTGAAAAATCTTCAGCTTTAAGAACTGAATTAAAAGCATTAAGAAAAGCGCACGGTGCTCAAGTTGTAGACCAAGTAAATATAGGTCAAATCATTGGTGGCATGCGTGGCATTAAAAGTATGCTGTGGGAAACTTCCGAATTAGATGCTGTCGATGGCATCAGGTTTCGAGGTTATTCTATCCCGGAATTAAAAGAAATACTTCCCAAAAGAAAAGGTACAGGAAAAGAGCCATTACCGGAAGGTCTTTTTTGGTTGATGTTGGTTGATGAAGTGCCAACACAAGAACAAGCTGATTGGTTATCAGACGAATGGGAAAAACGAGCAACGGTTCCGAAGAGTACTTACAAAGTGTTGAATGCACTATCAGACGATACTCATCCAATGACACAATTTATTATTGGCATCAACAGCATGCAAGAAGACAGTGTCTTTGCCAAAAGATACGCCGAAGGCATGAATAAAAGTGATTATTGGGATGCGACCTATGAAGATGCAATGAACTTAATCGCAAGACTACCTTCTTTAGCAGCCTTCATTTACAGAAGAGTATATCACAATGGTGATCATATCAAACCAGATTTAAATTTGGATTGGGCTGGAAACTTTTCTCATATGCTTGGAATTGA
>JABDKX010000129.1 GCA_013001975.1 Saprospiraceae bacterium
CTCTTAAACGTCTACCATTAGGAATTATACCCAATGCAGTGATATGCTCTTTTCTGAATAACCAAAGAAGCAACCAAGAGAGGGCGAAAACCACTAATACACCAAGCATTCCAATTTATTGAGTTAATTCCTGGCTAATATATTAATAATTGAATCAGGTGATAAATAAACTAGAGCGAACAACACACCTGCGCTTCGACCCTTACCCAAAATTTAATTATCTTAGAATCAAATAAATTTTTGTCTTGCAATAAGTTGCGGAAAATCAACGTAAGCCATTCACGAACACGTTAGCACCAATTAATTCAAAACCTAATAAAAATGAAAGTCACTGCCGAGAAAAATGAGCAAATCGCGAAACTGAATTTCGGATCCATTTATCCGCATTACCTCAAGAGAATAGAAAAGCACGGTAGAACCAAAGAAGAACTCGACACAGTTATTTTGTGGATAACAGGTTATGATCAGAATAAACTGGAATACTTTATTGCCGGTAATGGAACTTATGCAGATTTTTTTGAGGGAGCCAAAATCCATCCTAACGCGCAAATGATCAAAGGCGTGGTATGCGGTTATCGCATTGAAGAAATACCTGAGGAGTTTCCTTTGTATCGCGATTGTAGAAGGATGGAAAAACTGATCGATGAATTAGCAAGAGGTCGTAAAATGGAGAAAATCTTGCGGGAAGAAAAGAAATAAAACTGGCGGTAAAAACGTGCCTGCCCACCTACGGATTGCAAGCAAATGCTATAGCTACCCGCCACATTTTATTATTTTATTGGCAGTAAAAATCTTATATAATTTTAAAACAAATAAAAACACAAAATGATTAAAACCATTCTTTTGATATTATTAGGTCTCTTTTTTATACTGAATGGTATAAATCATTTGATCAATCCTCACACTTATGAAGAGTACTCGACAAGGAGAGGTCTAATGTCTCCAAAACTTATGGTCAGAGCTAGTGCAGTTGTGCTTATTTTTGGTGGCCTCACCTTAGCGTCAGGATACCTTATGATTATCGGAATAATTGGACTTTCCATCTTTTTAATTATTGCTTCCCTGACTATTCACCAATTTTGGAAAGAAAGTGGCAAGGAAAAAAAATTATTGGAAGGAATGCATTTTGCAAAAAACATGGCCATTCTTACTGAATTGATATACATTGCCAATTCTTGAAAATCTTTATGCATGAAAACCGGTAGATTAGAAGCATTTAGCGATGGTGTATTGGCTATCGTAATTACTATTATGGTATTGGAAATGAAAGTCCCCAAGGGTACAGATATCCAAACGTTGACACCATTGCTTCCTGTTTTTCTTACGTACTTAGGAAGTTTTATTTATTTGGGCATTTATTGGAATAATCACCATCATCTTTTACAAGCCACTAGCAAAGTAAATGGATCCATCCTTTGGGCAAATCTTAATCTACTTTTTTGGCTTTCTCTTTTTCCGTTTGTCACAGGGTGGATGGGAGAAAATCATTTTCAACAAAACCCTGTAGCCCTTTATGGAACCGTTTTGTTTATGGCGGCAATTTCCTATAAGATATTGTCATACTATGTGATAAAAAACGAAGGTAGGGAATCACTCATTGGGAAAGTGCTACGAAAAAACAAGAAGGAATATTTTTCAATTGCTTTATATGCAATTGGTATTATTATGGCCTTTATCGAACCCATCATAAGTGTTACCATTTATATTATTGTAGCTGTCATTTGGATTATACCAGATAGAAGAATAGAGAAAAATATGTAACACCTTGAGTGTGATTTAACCCAACATTGAACGCAAAATGATTTTACCAAAAAAAGACTTTATTAAAGCAAGGGATTTCATATTGACCAATGCAAGAATGATAGAAAGACGTTTGTTTCAATTTCATTTTGAAAATGACGATCCTGATGGAGTTTTTCACGCCGTTTATGCATATCGAAACTCAGATGGTGGCTTTGGGCATGGAATGGAACCAGATACAGCATCACCAGAAAGCCAACCTCTCTTTAGCATTATGGCCCTTGAGACTCTCGATGAAGTTGGTTATCTCACCAAAGAAATCATTCTAAATGACTTCATGCCCTATTTCGAGAGCATAACAACCAAAAAAGGCGGAATCCCTTGGATGTTAAGACCCAAAAGCATCTATCCTTGTGAAGAACATTTTAAAACAGTTAAAGAATGGGCTGCTTTGAGCACTACTGCACCACTACTTGGGATCTTGGAAAAATATGAGATCGATATTCCATGGATGAAAAAAGCAGAACAATTTATTTGGAGTGAATTTGAGAGAATAAAAGACAAACACGTTTTCTGTTATTTATGTGTCCCAAGATGGTTGACTTTTTTAGAACATACGAAAAACCGAGATAAAGCGAACAAAACGATCAATGAGCTAAAAAACTGGATATCAAATAATGGAGTGATTTGCGAAGATAGATCGGATGATGGTTGGGGACTTTACGGAAAACCCCATAGTTTGAACTATGCAACATCTTCCGAAAGCATACTATATTCATTATTCAATAAAGAGACCATTGAATCTGACATAAAAAAATTGATCAACCGGCAAAAAGAAGATGGGCGATGGGATACTTGGTATGGTATCAGTGAAGGAACAAAATTAGAATGGGCCGGTATACAAACATTGTGGTCATTGAAGGTGCTGAAAAATTATGGTAGAATTGAAACATAAAAAACTAGAGCATGGACATATTAAAATTAGCCACTGAATGGGCGAAAGCCGAAGTCTTCTCAACACGTTTCTTCATCCTTTTTGCCATATTGTTTATAATCGCAAGCATTGGGTTCTGGCAGTTGGGTAAAACAGATTTAGCAAAGGCATACATCATTCCTAACTTGGTGGCAGGTCTTTTACTTATGTCAATAGGACTTGGTCTGTTTTTCACGAATAAATCAAGGATCACCCAATTTGAAAATGCCTTTAATGCTGATGCACCTACCTTTTATCAGTCCGAAATTGAACGTTCTGAAAGTACATTAAAGGAATACACAGTTGTATTCAAAGTAATCCCAATTCTGATTATCATCGCTGCATTCGTGATTCTATTCATTAATTCACCTACTTGGCGTGCAATTAGCATCACAACGATTGCCATGCTTATAGTTATCTTATTAGTGGACGGATCCGCACACGCAAGAATGGAAGCCTACCATAAAGAATTGAAATCATTAGATATGAGTAATGAAATCAAAAATAACTAAAGACTTATTAATACTTCTGCCCACTTTAGGGATATTGATCTTCATGGGACTATATGTCTATGCCACAACTTTATATCCTGGAGGATCTCAGGCAGATATAAACTCGGTAGGATATGATTGGGGCAACAATTATTGGTGTAACTTAATGAGTGAAAATGGCATGAACGGACTTGAAAATCCCGCAAGACCAATTTCACTTTTTGCAA
>JABDKX010000140.1 GCA_013001975.1 Saprospiraceae bacterium
AAAATAAAGGTTTGGTAGTCTTGAATGAAGATGAACCCCTTTCAATCAAAGCTCAAGATATTCAGTTTGGCTTTCCAGATGAAAGAAACAATATAATTGATGAATTATCATTTGATATTAAATCAAATGAGAAAGTCCTTTTGATAGGAAAATCAGGTAGTGGAAAAACATTACTTCTTCAAATATTATCAGGAGTCCATAAAATTAAAGAAGGAGAATTATACATTAATGACATTCCATTTAATAATTATAATATAAACAAACTCCATGATAATATTGGTGTCGCATTTCCAACCAATCAGATTTTTGAAGGAACATTGAAGGAAAATATTACACTAGGTAGAACTGTTTCAGAAAAGGAATTGTCTAACGTTATTCATGTTTTAAGACTATCAGAATTTTTTAGCCACCAAACAAAAGGTATAGAAAGTTTTGTTGATAGCGGCGGCAGAAGATTGCCAAGAAGTATTATTCAGAAGTTACTTATAGCAAGGATAATTATTTCAAAACCGCGATTACTATTACTTGAAGATCCACTGCAGTTTGTTGAAGAAGAAGAAAAAATAAGAATCATCAATTACTTAATGAGTCCTGAAAGAAATTGGACCGTCATTGTAATTTCTGATTTTTATTATTGGAAAGAAAAATGTTCGCAAATTATTAACTTAAATAAAAAAAGTTAACAATGTTGAATATAACTGAAAATAGTATATCAAAGGAAATAAAAATTGAAGACTTTAGATCTTATTCATTATTAAGAAAAAGTAGAAAACAAAAGTTGACTTTGTACATCATTTCATCATTATTAATTGGCATATTCATTTTCTTATTTTTACCATGGACTCAAAACATATATTCTAAAGGACATATAACAACCAGGCTTCCTGAGCAAAGACCACAAGCCATTCAATCAGTTATTCCAGGCAGAATTGAGAAATGGTATGTTAAAGAAGGAGACTTTGTTGAGAAAGGAGACACCATAGTTTTTTTAAGTGAAATTAAAAGTGAATACTTTGATCCCAACTTAATCAAAAGAACAAATGATCAAGTAAACGCTAAATCTCAAAGTATAGAATCGTATAAGGATAAGGCCAAAGCGTTAGAAAGTCAATTCATCGCACTTAAACAAGGATTAAAGTTAAAAAAACAACAGATCAATAATAAAATTATTCAATGGAAGAATAAGATTAAAATGGACAGTATTGATTTGGTTGCTTTTAAAACGAATTTTGAAGTAGCTAAAAATCAACTTTCAAGAAATAAGGAATTGTATGAAAAAGGACTAAAAACATTATCACAATTACAGGAAAAAGAGTTAAAACTTCAGGAAGCCAGTGCAAAGGTAACTGTACAAGAAAACAAACTACTTAATCAAAGAAATGAATTAGTTAATCTAAATATTGAATTGCTTTCGACTGAAAGAGAATATTCAGATAAAATGGCAAAGTCAAGATCTGAGAAACAATCTGCTATTTCAAATCAATTGGAAAGCGTAGTTGCAACATCTAAACTTGAAAACAAACTGAGTAATTATAGTGCTCGTCAAAAATTATATTATATTTCAGCTCCACAATCTGGTTATATTACGAAAACCATCAAAAAAGGATTCGGTGAGACAATAAAAGAAGGCGCAGATATCGCAATTATAGTTCCTGACAAGTACGACTTAGCAGTAGAAGTATATGTAAAACCACAAGATTTGCCACTCCTTTCTGTTGGTAACCGCGCAAGATTAAGATTTGATGGGTGGCCTGCGATTGTAATCAGCGGTTGGCCAGAATCGTCTACAGGAATTTTTTCTGGCAATGTCGTCGCTATCGATAGATTTATAAGTGACAATGGTAAATATCGACTTTTGATAAGTCCTGACAACTCTGAAAAAAAATGGCCAGAAGCACTTCGCGTAGGAACTGGAACGAACGCATTTATTCTTTTAAAAAATGTGCCTATTTGGTATGAAATCTGGAGGCAGCTTAATGGCTTTCCTCCTGAGTATTATCAAAATTTAGAAAAAAATAAGCCCGAAGTAAAAAGGAAGGCTCCTATAAAAACCATTAAATAATATGAAGTTTTATTCCAGAAAGTTAATCAAACCAGAAGATTTAAATGCAAGAAACACACTTTTTGGTGGTGCATTATTGAGGTGGATAGATGAAGAAGCAGGAATCTATGCTATGACAAAACTGGACACTAATCAAGTAGTCACAAAATACATTTCAGAAATAAATTTTATAAGTTCTGCAAATCAAGGAGATGTCATTGAAATAGGACTAGGTTTTAAAAAAATCGGGAGAACATCCATTACATTTTCTTGTGAAGTAAGAAATATATTTTCTAAACAAAGCATTATTAAAATCGAAAATATAGTATTTGTTCATGTTGATACTCATGGCAAACCTAAGCCTCATGGAATAACCTTGGACAACATAAAACCAATATCAAATATTTAAATGAATATTAATTTTCTAAATATTCTATTAGTTCTGATTTTGGTTCCATTGAAAAATATGGCACAGGTTGATTCTACTACTATAACTTATCAAGAGTATATCGCTGCGGTTCTAAAGTTTCATCCCATAGCAAAAAAAGCGGAATTAAAAATTAGACAAGGGGACAATGCGCTACTTTCTGCCAAAGGCAATCTTGACCCTACAATAAGCGCAAATTGGGATGAAAAAGATTTTGATGATAAATTATACTATAGAAGATATAATGGCAAATTTATTATCCCTACCAAAACTGGAGTTGATTTTGTCGGTGGGTATGAAAATACAGATGGTACATTTTTAAATCCCGAAAATAATACTGATGATTATGGTCTTTGGAATTTAGGCATTGAAGTAAATCTCCTACAAGGCTTACTTTATAACGACAGAAGAGCAGCATTGGACAGAGCGGCTGAATTTCAATCACTCACCATCAATGAGCAAAACATAATCTTAAATGAATTAGTTTACTTTGCATCAAAAGCATATCACGAATGGCAAATGTGGTATTTTTTTGAAAATGTATTACTTGAAAATATAAGCATAGCAAACACTTATTATGAAAATACATTGGCTTCTTATCAAGGAGGAGAAAAAACAACGCTTGATACCTTAGAAGCTTTCATTATTTATCAGGATGCTCAAAATATATACAACAAAAATAAAACGTCCCTTACGCGTGCAAAACAAAATGTCGAAAATTATTTATGGTTTGATTTCCTTCCCATTAAACTAAGTTCGCTATCAAAGCCAGAAAACTATGCAAACAACTTTTATGATCTTTCTAATGCTTTGGATTTAACTCAGCTTGTAGAAAACCATCCTATCATAAAATCGTACAACAATAAAAAAACAATCGTAGAAATTAGTCAACGATTGAAACGAGAAAAACTAAAGCCAAAATTAAAAGCTAAGTATAATCCACTTCTTTCAACAGGTGATAATTTGATTCCAGAATTTGCCGGATATAATCAAAAATTTGGAATTGATTTTTCAATGCCATTATTATTTAGAAGTGAAAAGGCAGATGTTGAAAGTGATCAAATTAAACTTGAAGAAATCGATTATGATCTCCAAAATAAGAGAAATGATTTGACCAATAAACTTGAAGGAAGTCTTGAAAATCAAATGACTATTCAAGATCAAATTGAAATTGGGAAAGATGTTTTACAAGGGTATGCTTTATTATTAGAAGGAGAAAACGAAAAATTTAAATTCGGTGAGAGCTCTGTTTTTATGCTCAACAAAAGGCAAGAGAAATATATCAATTCACAACTAAAATTAATAGAACTGAATATCAAGTTACAAAAAGAAATTCTCTTCTTTTTATTCTATTCAAATAGTTTGCTTTGATAGACATTGGCAGCCAATTAAAATCTTAATAATCTTTAACTGCTGTCATTTAAGAAATTATTGTTAGCTTGTTGAATATTTATTCCTAATTATAAGTGTAAGCTAAAATTTAATAAATGCATAAGATTATTTTTTCAATTATTATTCTTATGATTTTCTCATGTACCAATTCTGAAGTAAATAAATCATCGAATTTGGATAAATCAAAAAACTGGACAATAACAAATTTTGTAAAAGCTGATAGTATAAATCCGATTTTACAACCTTCTACTGAGTTATCTTTTCAATGTCCATTAAATCAAATAGAAATAAAATGGGAAGAACGAAATGTATTTAACCCTTCAGCTATTGTTAAAGATGACAAGGTTTACTTGCTCTACCGAGCACAAGATAAAACTGGTACATCAAGAATCGGAATGGCTATCAGTTCTGACGGTCTCAACTTTAAAAAGGAAGCTCACCCCGTTTTCTATCCTGACAACGACGAAATGACACAATACGAATGGCATCATAAGAAACAGTCATTTCGAAAATATTTTGGGAATTGTGAAAATTGTTTTGATGGTGTTGAAGATCCCAGAATAATTGAAGATGAAAACGGAAGATACATCATGACATATACATCATATGATGGCAAAACCGCCAGACTCTGTTTAGCTTCATCAAAAAACTTAACAAAATGGACAAAACATGGATTAGTACTTAAAGATGATAAATTCAAAAATCTGTGGTCAAAAGCAGGTGCCATTGTTGTAGAAGTTATTGAAGGAAAAAATATTGCAAAGAAAATAGATGGTAAATATTGGATGTACTTTGGGGATACAAATATTTTCCTTGCCAAATCAGATGATCTGATTCATTGGGAAGCTTGCACCAATAATGAAAGTCAAAAGATTATTTCTGTCTTACATCCAAGGATGGGACATTTTGATTCCAGACTTGTTGAACCAGGACCATATGCTATTTATAAAGATGAAGGCATCTTGCTCATCTACAATGCCAGTAATGCCGCGAATTTTAACGATCCTAATTTGCCAAAATATACTTATGCTGCAGGTCAAGCTTTATTTGACAAAGACAAACCTTACAAGTTACTAGACAGAACAAATGGTTACTTTATTTATCCTGATAAAGAATATGAAAAAGTTGGTGAAGTCAATGAGGTTTGTTTTGTTGAAGGCCTAGTCAATTTTAAAGACAAGTGGTTTTTATATTATGGTACTGCTGATTCAAAAATTGCAGTTGCAGTTAGTGAGCATAATTAGTCATTCTAGATATTTTTTTAATTTTCATATTATTGGAACCTTTGTTAATCAACTTAGAACGATTCGCCATGAATAAGGATTAATATTCTAAAGAAATTTTATTATGCATATTAAGAGAAATTATACTGCCAAAGAAATGGTTTGGTGGACAAGATTTGAAACTTTATTATTTATTATAATAATCACAGTTTTTGTAACAGCCTATCATTTTCTTGATATCAATTGGTTGAAAATTCCGTGGACGCCACTTGGATTAATTGGTACGGCAGTAGCTTTTGTGATCGGATTCCAAAACAACTCTGCTTACGGAAGAATTTGGGAAGCTCGTAAGATTTGGGGTGGCATCGTAAATACCTCAAGAACATTAGGAATGTTTGTTCAAGATATGTTTACCAATGAATATGCAAAAGACAAAAAAACAGATGAATATATTTGGTCTCAAGTTAAAGCTGTCACCTACAGACACGTAGCTTGGATGAATGCTTTACGTCATGCTATGAGAATGCCTAAACCTTGGGAGACAACATCAAATCACAAAACTAATGTAGAATGGGGCATCAGACCTCCAGAATTAGATTCAACATTGGAAGCGGATTTAAAACCATATATATCAAATAACGATTTTGATTATGTGATGTCAAAAAATAATAAACAAACCGCCCTTTTGTATTTGCAGTCTAAACATTTGAAAGCATTAAAAGAAGAAGGAATCATATGGGAGTTTTCATTTCTTGAATTAGAAGGCGTACTTCAAGAATTATTTAATCTGCAGGGTAAAAGTGAGCGGATCAAGAACTTTCCTTACCCACGTCAATTTGCAACTTTAAATCATTTTTTTATGTGGATTTTTATATTGCTCCTTCCTTTGGCATTGGTACCTCAATTTGCAGAAATTGGTAGTGGATTTGAAAGTACTTATCCTATAATAAGCAAGATATTTATTTGGCTAAGCATCCCCATGTATGTAATTATTGCCTGGATATTTCATACTATGGAACGGATTGGACGAACGGGTGACAATCCATTCGAAGGAACAGCCAATGACGTTCCCATTTCTACAATTGCACGTGGAATCGAAATTGACTTGAGACAGAATTTAGGAGAAGCTGATAAAGATATACCCAAGCAATATCCGATAAAATATCATACGCAATTTTAGAGTTTAAAAATTAAAAGGCAAAAGGTAAAATAAATTTCTTACGACTTCTAAAACACAAATTATATTATCTTAGAATCGATTCAATAAATGAAACAGGAATAATTGAATGTAAAATAAGAACTATGAAAGAAATGACATGCAAACAATTAGGTGGTGCTTGTGATAAAGTATTTACAGCTGAAACATTTGAAGAAATGGCAGAACAAAGCAAACAACATGGCATGGAAATGTATAAATTACAAGACAAGGATCATTTAAACGCTATAGCAAAAATGAAAACTTTAATGACCTCACCGGCTGATATTCAAAAATGGTTTGAGAATAAAAGAAAAGAATTTGATGCCTTAAGTAATCTCTAATAAGACTAATTTGTGCATCACCTATCTTTAGGAATGTCATCCAAAATTGAAAGATCCTCTTCTCTATCAATATCTACTCCACCCTTTTCGAAGTCTATATATTGAACTATAGATTTGTTATTCCTTATAATTTCTTTAGCCCCGATATCTGTCTTTAAAGCCATCAAATCTTCGAAATGAGATTTATCAAAAAATACTGGTGGTCCTGAACTGGTTGAATATTTACTTACGATAATCGAAGGAGATTTCGTCTCTCTCAAAGCTAATATTTTTCGCAATATATTCCGATCAAAATATGGCTGGTCAACTAAAACATTAATAACACCATCTGAGTCTTTTTTGACAATTTCCTTTACGCCTGTTGCAATAGATGTACCCAAACCGTCAGTGTAATTTCTATTGTACAAAACATTACAATCTAAGCTTTTGATTTGTTCTTTTAATTTTTCATAATGTGCTCCCAAAACTACAGACACATTTCCGATCGAACTTTCTATGCACTCCTGTACGACGTATGTAAGTAGGTTAGTTCCCTTGAATGGCAACAATTGTTTTGGTTGACCTAATCGAGACGAGGAACCTGCAGCTAAAACAAGAATATGTATTTTTTTTCTTTCCACACTTGAAAAATAATCACTTTAAAACTGAAAATTAAGGTTTCTAATATATATACTTAAATAAAAGTAATTCGAAAAAAGTAAGAAAGTAAATAATTTATGAAACCATGACTTGTCAGAATACTAGAACACATTAGGGGTATTCCACATATTTTGGTATATAATATGCATATAACTTAGTAAAGTATTCATTAGTTACCAAATTGATATAAATTATTATTGAAAAGAACACTAATTAAAAAAGTCATTTTATGATCAACCTGAAGTTTTATTTCGCTAAGCAGTAATAAATTAACGAACCTCAATTAACAATCCTCTAAAACTTTTTCAAAATTTTGGTTTCAAAGTTTGACCTTACCATGGTAAGACCAGATCTCTATTGACCAAATAATTATTAAATAATTTTATAAATTATTTATTACGAAAAAGAATACTTTTTTTAAAAACGTCAGTCTATTAATGGTTTTTAGTTTTATAACCCTTGGACTGCAATAATCCGCTGATGCTCAATTGACCATTAGAAATTTATCAGGTTGTGATCTTTGGGTATATGCAGGTGAAGCACAAGCACCATGTTCACTGTGTAATGTAACAACTACTATTTCAGTGCCCGCGAATACGCAAGTAGTTATTAACGCGGACCCAAATTGTGCTCCAGAATACTGGAAAGGATTTGTGTATAGTACTTCTCCATTTTTCCCATCAGGATCTGGTTATGCCTACAATCCGATTCCAATAGGATCATGTAATGCTGGATTTAATACAGGAACAAATTGTGGAAGCGGGACGATAAATGCGACTTGGGTCAGTGCCGGTGGTGGCGGAGCTCAACAAGCTTACATACAGTAGACATATCAGACACGAAGTCTATCAATAAATAACATTTTTACTTGAGCAAATAAAGTTTGGCTCTTAACAAGACAGTTCTAATTCTTAATTGTCTTGTTAAGGCTAAATTTATGTTTTATTAATCCTCTAAATCAGTTTGCTTTTCTAATCTATTTGTGACTTTGACTAACAACCCTTAATTTGTCTTTGACTAAAGACAAAATTATGACCGAAAGACAACTATGGGTTGATCATATTTTCAATTTAGATATTCATCCAGGATGGGCTCAGAATATCATGAGTAGAATCGAAGACTGCCCTCTCAGGCTCTCCAATATTATCAAAGGACTTTCTGACTATGAGCTATCAAAGAATATTGATGGAGCCTATAGTATAAAAGAACACATTGGCCACCTTATAGATTTAGAATCTCTTTGGATAAATCGGTTTGATCAATTTGAAAAAGGCCTTCCAGAATTGGTTCATGCAGATATGTCAAACCAAAAAACAAAAGAAGCCAATCACAACGAATCGAATATCGACAATTTGTTAGAAAAATTCAAACACGAAAGGGACCAACTAATTTCAACTTTCAAAAACTTGAGTGAAAAAGCTTTGAACCACAAATCTCTTCACCCTAGATTAAAGGTCATTATGCAACCAGTTGATTTACTATTTTTTGTTGCAGAACACGATGATCATCATATCACATCAATGAAATTATTAGCAAATGAGAAGGATTAATTTTGTTATAAATGAACTTTAAGCTAATCATAAACTATCAGTAATAATTTATAAAATATCTTTTACCTTTATGAAAAATATAAGCATTGATTAAGATATTAAAGGTCATTATTCTTACTGCAATTATCTCTTCTTTTTTTACCTGCACAAGTGATTCTGGAAATGTGGAAAAAACAGAAGATTATAATCCAAACAAAGTTATGGCGGAGACTTTACTTGCTCTTCATAACGATATCAATTTTATGAATTCATTATATGAGAATTCTGATAGAGCGGACTATCTTCTTGCTCAACCACAATCGGGAAATTTAATGAATAATTTAAAAATAAAAATGAGAGCAGGATATGAACTCATGAATTCTAATAAAAACGAACAAGCTTTAGAAGTTTTCAATGAAATTGAAAAAGAATTAGAAACATTAAATACAAATCAGGGAGGACGATATCGGCTTTTAAAATTAAGAGCAGTCAATTATTTTAGAATGGGAGAATTAGAAAACTGTATTAATAATCACAATGAAGATTCTTGCATTTTACCATTTAATGACAACAGCTTTCATAGAGTTAAAACTGGAAGTCAAGCAGCTATAGATGATATTTTGGAATTGCTGAAAATGAAAAGTGATAAAAACTATATCTGGCTTCTAAATTTAGCTTATATGACGCTTGGACAATATCCTGATAATGTTCCACCAGAATACTTGGTACCTCTATATCCAAAAGAAGAACCTAATTTAGTTGAACCATTTATTAACATAGGTTCAACAATTGGTGTGGATGATAATAAATTAAGTGGTGGCAGTATTATAGATGATTTTACTGGCGATGGTTACTACGATATTATTTCTAGCTCGTGGAGTTTGGCAGATCAGATTTTCTTCTACGTAAACAATGGAGACGGAAGTTTTACGGAATCCCACAAAAAAGCAGGATTAGAAGGCATCACAGGAGGCTTAAATATTACACATACAGATTATAACAATGATGGTCATTTGGATTTCATGATCTTAAGAGGCGCTTGGCTCCAAGAAGGGCAATATCCTAATTCTCTATTAAGAAATAATGGTGATGGTACTTTCAGGGATGTTACGGTAGAGTCAGAAATATTATCCAAAAATCCAACACTGGCTGCAGCATGGGCTGATTTTAATAATGATGGATTTCTAGATTGCTTTGTAGCTAATGAATCCTTTAAAGATGCACCACCTAATCCATGTGAACTTTTTATAAATCTGAAAAATGGTAAATTTAAAAACATAGCCCCTGATGTAAATAGCAATATCTCAGGACTTTTTAAAGGTGTAACTATTGGAGATATTGATAATGACTTGGATCAAGATATTTATATTTCCAATTTAAAAGGTCCCAATATTTTATTGCGAAATGATGCTACAGAAAGCGTATATGGATTCTCATTTACTGATGTATCTCAATCTAGTAAAACATCTGGAAACGAACAAAGCTTTCCATGCTGGTTTTTCGACTATGACAACGACGGATGGTTAGATATTTTTTCAGCCAGTTATTCTTGGGATTTCTCTAACAACATGGCAAAAGAATATTTAAATGAAATGGCTGGTGATCCTTCTGGCGCCGCACCTCCTGCTTTATATAAAAATAACAAAAAAGGATCATTCTCTAATGTCTCAAAAAATATAGGCCTAGACAAAATATGTTTTGCAATGGGTGCAGGATTTGGAGATTTTGATAATGATGGATTTCAAGACATTTATCTGGGTACTGGGGAACCTGATTTTAAAGCTGTCATTCCGAACAGGGCCTTTAAAAATGAAAATGGCGTTGAATTTAAAGAAGTAACATCACAATCACGATTGGGACATTTACAAAAAGGCCATGGCATTTCTTTTGCAGATCTTGATTTTGATGGAGACCAAGACATTTACGCCGTAATGGGCGGTGCCTTTGAAGGTGATAATTTTTTCAACGCGCTTTTTGAAAATACGAATAATTCTAATAATTGGATAAAGATAAAACTACAAGGTGTACAATCAAACAGACCGGCGATTGGCGCCAGATTAGAATTGGTAGTTTCAACTAATAATTCACATCGGAGTATCCATCGGTTTGTAAGCAACGGATCTAGCTTTGGAGAGAATCCATTTACACAAGAGATTGGTTTTTTAATTAATGAAACTATAGATAAGCTAAATATTATTTGGCCCTCAGGACAACAAAGTACGTTTTCAAACCTTCAATCCAACAAATACTATTTAATCACAGAAGATCAACTAACCCCACAGGAATTAAACCACACTACAACTAAATTTAAAAAGGATAAAAACCATCACCACCAACATTAATTAAATTTAATCTTATGGTGTTTAATAGTTTTAATATATCACAATCAACATTAGATGATTTAGATGTGGCTTGTTGGTTGTATCAGGATGCAATCAAATATCAAAAAGAAAAAGGCTTCCCATTATACAAAACAGATGACAGACATAATCAGGAAAGACATATCAAAAATGGTTGTCATTTTAAAGTGACTTCAAATAATAAAATCATAGCCATTTTTAATATCCAACATCAAGATCCCCTTGTTTGGGGTATCAGAGATAAAGGAGATGCATTTTACTTACATGGCGTCTTAGTTCATTCTCAATTTAAAGGAAAAAAAATATTTAAATTTATTCTTGATTGGGTTATTAATTATGCCAAATCTAACAATCGTCAAATAATCAGATTGGATACTTGGGCAGACAATCCTCCTTTGGAAAATTATTATAAAAAACATGAATTTAAAGTCATCGGACATGTACATATTCCTGATGCTGAGGAAATATCTCCGAATTGTAGGAATAACCGTGTCGTATTAATGGAATACACGATATAAATTTTAACCAAGACAATCTATTTGGTCTAAATTCTTTTGAATCAATAATAAAGTTCGACGGGCGATTATCTAAAGAAGCTAAGTTAAAAGCACTCAAATAAAAAAAGAAGGCAAATGATTTTACCTTCTTTAAACGTTCAAAATAACAAAAAAACCCTTTTATTTTTATATCTTATTTAAGGCCAATAACTCTGGATATTTAGCATTGGTCACATTTGCCTGCTTCAAGTATGTTTGAGCAATATCTTTATCACCTATCTCATCATAAATTTTCGCAAGCATCAAATTCACATCAATGTTTTTTGGTCTCTTATCATATTCCAATTGAGCATATGAAAGCGCTGATCTCGGATCATCTAGGAGTTCTAAATACAGATCAGCAAATTCCAAATTCATATTATGCCCACTGTCTGTATCTTCTTTCAGCATCACTTTAATTTCTTGTACCAATGAATTCATCTCATTTACTCTATTTTCTTTTTTATATAAATGTGCCAAAGAAATATAGAAGCCTACTTCTGGAATAATATCCATAGCTTTTTTTAATTCTTTTTCTGAAAGTTGATTTTTACCTTGCTCCATTAACACATCACCAATGGCACCGACAGCAAATGGATAATTTGGTCGTGTCTCTAGAATGGATTCATAGATCATTTTTGCCGTATCCAAGGCGCCATATCTTTGATAGATTTCTCCAAGTGTTAACATAGCCCATGCTGTTTCTTCTAATCCCGGAAAACCAGCCTGTACAGCCATGTTCATAGCTTGTTTTGCACCTTTGACATCGCCATGAATTTCTCTTAAATAAGAAGCTCTACTATACGATCTGATATCTGGTTTGATTGTCAACATTCTATCTGTAAGCGCAATTGCTTTTTCATAATTACCCATTTCTACATTGGCATCTATCAATACACCATGAATTTGAGCATTCGTAGGATTAAGTAAAGCTGCTTGATTTCCTGTAGTCAAAGCATCTTGAAAATCATGCAAGGAAAGTTGAACACCCGCTTTTGTTGTCATGGCTAGAAAAGTTAAATCATCATCTATGGATTCATTATTAATAGCATCATCTAAAACTTCCAATGCAGATGGATAATAATGGCCATGTTCGCCAGTTACACGTGCTTCCTTTATATAAAGTTGTGCCAATAAGATTTTAGACTTATTGTCGTCAACATCATTTTTTATAGCATTTTTATAACTTGCATATTGATTTTGAACTTCATCCCATTCTTTTCCCATCTGAATCTTTTCCCCTCTTTGAAGTAAATCGCCAACAGAAATGCTTGAAGTTGAATGATTTGCATCTTTTTGTCCTTTAAAAGCCAAAAATGCGACTATAACAATAGCTGAAAAACATATACTAAATATGTAAATTAATTTTTTAGATGAAAACATAATATAATTTTTAAAATTTTAGGAATATGAGCAGTTCTCCTACTCTATTTTAAACTACGAGAGTTAAAGTCGTTTTGGATTTATAAAGTCTTATTTTTTTTAAAATAAAAAGGAGGCTGCTTCTGTAAGCAACCTCCAGTCCCTAAAAATTAAATTACTATCTAAAATTAATTTACTTTTTAATCAATCTTCGAAAACCTAATTGTTTGCGATGATTTCGAATTTCCAATAGTTAGTAGGTAAACACCTGTCTCTAAAGTCGAAACATCTATTGAACTAAGTGATTTTCTTAATCTATTTTGCATTATCAATCTTCCTGATACATCAGTAAGTGTCATATTTAAAGCTTCATTTGCTTCAAATAATTCATCTAATTCAACATAAAGTCGATCACTTGCTGGATTTGGATAAACAGTTAAACTTGAAACTTCAAGATTAACATCCTCAACATTAACCGTTCCCGTTTTCATATTATCAAAAAATATCGCTGAAACGCCTGCTTGTAATCTGTCAAATACAGGACGGGCATTGTCGGATGCATCAAAACTAAATCCAAGTACTTTACCACCTTCCTTGGCTCTTTCTGCAACATAAATCATTTTCGTATTTTCATCTATAGCTACATCAACTGGATTTCCTAATTCTGTAGCATCTCCTCCAATTCTTACTTGCTCAGCAAATGATATCATTCCATCATCAATCTTAGAACTGAAAGCAGAAATTTTCACAATTCCGCCATCACTATCTGATGATGCTTCACCAATATCAGTTAAGATCATCATATCAGATGATTTGTCATATGTCAAGCCATGCGTTCTTACCAATCCTTCTACTGTAACTTCAACGTCTGGTGTTATCAAACCTTCAGGTTGACCATAGAAATTATTCATGATAGCCAATCTATTGGTATTATCCATTATGGCATACAACGCATCTTCTTCTGCATGAATACCCCATAAATTAAATTGAGTAGTAAATGATTTTTCTAACATGATTTGCTCTCCATTCAATCTGTATACAAACAACATGTTCATCATTCCATTGGCATCATTTGCATCTTGAGCAACTACCAATCTATCATCTATAACGGCTATTTCTCTACCATTGATAAAGTCAGAAGTTGACGAACCGATATATCTTAAAGATGAACCATTATCAATACTGTCCTTTACACTTCCATAAATATTTACAACATTATTGGTTCTGTCTAATTCATACAATAAGTCATTTGTAAAATCATAATGTATACCATCAGAATCCATAGCTTGACCTTCAAGATTGACTCTTCCAATTGATCTGTCCTCTCGTACTTGATAGACTCCTATCTCATTACTTGTATTTGATGAAGTATAAAATTGTGCAAGATTATTTAATACAACTTCTTCTTCATTATAGTCAGAATAAAATACAGCAGAAGCTCCTGCGAATAATCTACTATAACTTGGATTGGCATCACCATTCATTGAATTTAATGGGAATCCCAAAATTCTACCACCACCGTTAGCTCTTTCTGCTACGTAAATTGTTTCTGTTAAATTATCAAATGCCACATCAACAGGATTTCCAAGAAGTGTACTATTACCTTCAATTCTAATTTGTTCTGATTCAGAAATCACATCATCTGATATAGCACTTTCAAAATCATTCACGATGATAACAGCGCCATCATCTGCACTACTTGCTTCACCAACATCAGTTAAAATCATCAGGCCATTATTATCAATGGTTAAACCATGTGTTCTGACCATGTTTTCAATTGATATTGTTTTAGAAGGTATTGCATCTGATCCTGTATTGCTTAAAAAGTTTTCGAAAACAACTAAGTTTTCAGAATTATCTTCTATAGCAAACAATGAAGATCCTACAAACTGTATTCCCCATAAATTTATTGGAGATGAATATTCTGTTGAATAAGTTATTCGATTCGGTGATATATCATACACAACAAATTTGTTGGTCATTCCATTAGCATCATTTGCATCTTGTGCGACAACTAATTTGTCAGCGCGTACTGCAATTTCACGTCCATTTATAAAATCAGAACTTGAAGTAGCTGTTAATGATGCTGATGTTCCAGAATTTACAGAAGCTAAAACTTTATCATAAGCATTGATAACATTGTTTGATCTGTTTAATTGGTAAATAACATCATTTTGACTATCGTAATGTACACCATCAGCATCCATCGCTGCTACATCAATTAAATTTAACTTGATATCTCTTGTGTTATCAGTATTCAATACACCTAACTGTCCTGTAGTATTTGAAGAAATAAACAATGAACTTTCGGAATCTGGACTTTCTGGTGTTCCTTCATATATCTCTCCACTACAATCACCTGTTCCACTAAATGGCATAGCTACATAAGGAAAAGAATTTCTAAATGGCTTATCATTTGCTTCAACTCCAGTTGTATAAGTTAATACGCCTAATAAATCATCCGTCACAGGACTAGCTGAAGTATTAGGATCATAATCATCATACCATAATCCAATGGCAGCCAAAACAACACCAGAAACTGCCTGTAATTCAATTCGTGTTACGTCATCTTCAAGTCTTCTTCCATTTGGAAAACCATCCATATTTGGAATAAATTCTAAGTCTGCAGTTGTATTAAAAGGAGCTACCGTTAAGCCAATAGCTGCTGCTTGCACCAATCCTAATGAACTATAATTTGCATCATCTCTTGGTGTCGGAGGTACCGCCATATTTAATCTCAACATATCACCACCATTAGGTAAAAAGTTATTTATAAATGGCTTTCCTGCTGCAACAGGATTTCCACCTTTACCAGTAGCTAATTGATAAGGAATAGCATTTGGAACACCTGTATGAAATATAGGCCATAAATCTACAGACCTTGGTTTCCCAGGTATCAAAAGTAGGTCACCGAAAGTTTCAAAAGCAGTTCCAGTTAAATCCCCACCTTTAAGCGCACTAACGCCATCAGCACCATTTGTAAAATCAAATGCACCTAATGAAGCTTCTTGAATTCTCAATGCTGAAAATGCAGGTACTGCGCCACCAAATAGATCATCATCCATATATAATGCTAATTCAGGATTATAAAAGAATTCATCCATTTCTGTCTCAGCTAATTCATCATAAGGCGTAATAGAATTCCAAAAATCTTTATACCCGATTGGAATAACGGCTTCATTAGTCAAAGGCATACCTAGTCTCGAAACTTGTACCCAGTCACCTGAATACGAAGGATTTGCATCCGAGCTTAATGTTGTCATTGAAGGTCTTGAAGCTGATGCCCAAACACCTATTACATAATCTGGGTCTAAAATATCAGAAGGTGTTGATGATGCTCCACTCTTTAAAAGTGTTGAAATCGGTACTTGAATAGCCAATGTACTTACATTGTAACAAGCTACCCCATCTCTAGGGTTTCCATTCTGTCTAGAAGCATCTCCCAGATCAAAAATACCACCAAGGTCAACAAAGAAAGGATCATCAGTTGGACCGGCAAAAACAGTTTCTCCTGTTGATGCTGTCGTAATGGCATTTCCCCATATTTCAGCGTAATCTCCACCTAATCCAGCGCCTCCGCCTATACTTCTTTCACCAATATTATTGGGAGGTACAATACCATTACTTATAATAGTTTCAAATGTTACACCACCATCCAGACTTCTTTCTAAAGTATAAGTGGCTTTTTGATTTTGCTTACCTAATCGTATATTAAAAAACGTTGTTGGATCTTCGTTTTCAAGATTAAAGGTAAAACGATAAGTTACTTCATCGCCAACAACACTAGCATCATTGTCTACATGAATCTCATACCTTATGTTTTCTCCAAACGTATAATAGTTAGGTCCTCCATGAGGTAATTGAAAAGGAATATAAGTGGCTATTAATGTAACCGTATTTGGATTATCTGGACTTCTAAATGCATAGACATCCACATTGTCAGCCAAGGGGTCATTAGAAATCAATGGCGCTTCTCTATGACTAGAGGCAAATGTTGTGATTGCTGTTATGGTCATCAAAACCATTGTCAGCAAAATATTTTTTATGTTAAAATTTTTCATGTTTTTCTTTTTAATTGTGTAAATAAATAATTACTCTACTTCTGTTCCACGCCAAGGAGTAGCGACATATGGAAAAGAATTTCTAAAAGGTTTATCATTAGAATCTACACCTGTTGAATACGTTAATACACCTAATAAATCATCGGTAACTGGACTTGGCGAACTATTAGGATCATAGTCATCATACCACAAACCAATGGCTGCTAAGACAACACCTGAAACAGCTTGAAGCTCAATTCTTGTCACATCGTCTTCTAATCTTCTGCCATTTGGAAATCCATCCATATTCGGAATAAATTCTAAGTTTGCATTAGTATTAAAAGGCGCGGCAGTTAATCCTATCGCAGCAGCTTGTACCAATCCTAATGGACTAAAAAATTCGCTGTCTCTTGAAGTTGGTGGCACTGCCATATTTAATCTTAACATGTCACCACCGTTAGGTAAAAAGTTATTTATAAATGGCTTACCCATTGCTAATGGATTACCTGCTTTTCCTGTAGCTAATTGGTACGGAATTGCATTAGGCACACCTGTATGGAAAATAGGCCACAGATCTACAGAACGTGGTTTTCCTGGAATTAATAATAAATCACCAAACGCTTCGAAGGCAGTTCCTGATAAATCAGTGCCTTTAAGTCCACTTACACCGTCAGCACCATTTCTAAAATCAAAGGCTCCTAATGAAGCTGTTTGAATTCTCAAAGCTGATAATGAAGGAACAGCTGTTCCAAATTGGCTGTCATCCATATATAAAGCCAATTCAGGATTATAAAAATACTCGTCCCATGTTGTCTCTGAAATTTCAGCATATGGTGACATTCTGTTCCAAGCGTCCTTATCTCCAATTGGTATTACGGCCTCATTGGTTAAAGGCATTCCAATTCGTGAAACTTGAATCCAATCTCCACTATAACTTATTTCTCCATCAGCTCCTAATGTTTTCATAGCTGGTCTTGATGCAGATGCCCAAACACCAATAACATAATCAGGATCTAGAATATTCGTTGGTGTTGTTGAAGCACCAGTCTTTAATAAAGTCAAAATAGGCACTTGAATCGCTATTGTATGTACATTATACTTAGCCAAACCATCTCTTGATGGTCCATTTTGTCTTGGTGCGTCTCCTAAATCGAAAACAGAACCTAAGTCAACAAAGAAAGGATCATCAATCGGTCCAGCAAATACTTTTTCACCTGTGCTGGCATTAGTAATGGCATTTGTAAATAACGTTGGATAGTCTGAATTCATTCCAACACCACTTTCAATAGACCTAGGTCCAATATTATTAGGTGGTACGACCCCATCAGTAATGATTGTTATAAATGTTGCTCCTCCATCAGTACTTCTTTCTAAAGTATAAGTCGTTTTTAAGTTTTGCTTTCCTAAGCGAATATTAAAAAACGTTGTAGGGTCTTCATTAACTTGGTTAAATGTAAACCTATAAGTTACTTCATCACCTGGAACACTGGCATCGTTATCCACATGGATTTCATACCTAATATTTTCTCCAAATGTGTAATAATTGGGACCTCCAAATGGTAATTCCCCTGGGATATAATTTGCAATAATCGTAATTGTGTTTGGGTTATCCGGACTTCTAAAAGCATACAAGTCTGTATTATCAGCCAAAGGGTCATTGGCGATTAGCGGCGCCTCTCGATGTGAAGAAGCATTTAAAAATGCGGTCACAGTAAATAAAAATGAGAGTAAAAAAATTGCTTTCCTCATAGTTCGTAATTAATTTAATTTTTAAAAATTGCTAAAAGCTCATGCTTTAGCTACAATATTAATTACGAGAGACTATTTGATTTTGGATTTATTAAGTAAGAATTATTATACGTTGACTGTTCCTATCAGTCGTGTGAGCGTAGGTACTTGACTACCGCCAGCTTGCTCAATTGTAATAGCATACGTTTTTGTTCCTTCTTCAAAATCTAAAGGAATAAAAATTTCACCTTCCAAAGTAAAGACATTCATTGGAATAGGATTTTGACCGTCTTTTAAAGACCAAAGTTGAAATGCTTGATCTCTATTGATAGTAGGCAATTCATTAACTTGAAGGAAATTCCTTCGTGTATTTGGGTTGGAATGTAAAATCAATTTCGTATTGGAATAATTATCAGTTGGTGTAATTTCCAACGAATTATTATCGGGATTATTTAAAAATTCTAATACTGACAGCTTTTCATTTTGTGCATTAACAGTTGAGTCACAGTCGCTTTGGTAAACGGCATACTCATTTTGTATCTCTTTAATTTGATTGTCTTTTTGAAAAGCAAACCAAAGTGCACCAACACTAACCAAGCCTAAAATTCCAGTTAAAAATTTAAACAAGTTTGAAGAGGATCCAGATTTGCCACCACCTCCTTTATTTATTTTATTGGCCGAATTTTCGTTAATGTAATTCGTAATATCATTACTTAACCCTTTTCTAGGTATGATATTTTGTGACTGGGCATACGATTGCATTGCTGCTTGGATCTCCAAGTAGTCTTTTTGCAACTCAGGAAATTGAATCAAATATTTTTCTACCTGACTTCTCTCTTCTTTAGAAAGAATATCAAGTACATAATATTCAATTAAACCTGATTCTCGTATGTCTTTTACAGTTTCCAAAAATTAAATAATAATGTTAATAATAACAATGACAAAAATCCCAAAAATATTTTCTGTTCTTTCGACAATGTGTTTCTTAATATCGCAATGCCTTTTTTTACTCTGGTTTTGATAGTTCCTAATGGAATATCCAACTCATCAGACAATTGCTGTTGCGAATAACCTCTCATATATAAATAATCGATTACTATCGCATATTTATCATCCAAATGTTCTAAAAGATTCTTTACATCTATTGAATCTTCATTAATTTGCGATGTTCCTACCTTATGTACGAGTGGATCTAAAGTATCAGATGTGTTCTCTACATGAAAAGATTTCAACCTACTGATATCAATGGCTGTGTTGCGCACAATTCTTGACATCCAAGTAAATAAAGTTGATTTCTGTGCGTTGAATTGCCCGATGTTATCCCATATCTTTAAGAATGATTTTTGAATGGCATCTTCGCTGTGATCATGATTTCTCAATACTTTAAAGGCAAACCCATAAAGAGAGTTCAAATAGTTGTCATACAATAGTTGCAACCCACCTTGGTCTCTTCTGAGAATCTTGTCATGTATTTGTTGATCGAGTTGCAATATAAGTTATACTAAAAGATGAATAATAAAATCTATGACTTGCAAAATAGTAATAAAAAGTAAATTGGTATGAATATTTTTATAAAGTTGATTTCAAACAAATTGATAAATGTATTGAACTATAAAATTTTAATCACTATATCTGAGATTATTCAGATTAGTTATCATCTTTGACAAAAATATTAATCATGGATATTATAAATGACCTAAAAGAACAATTTTGGATTTATTATGATTCAATTATAAGTTATATCCCACGTATAATTATAGCTACTATTATTAGCCTCATATTTCTGAGAGTTGTAAAAGCCATGCAAAAAAAACTTACAGCTTTTCTGACGCATAAAGCAGATGACCAATTACTCAATAATTTTATGAACAGCTTTCTTCCGATACTCAGCGGATTGATTGCCTTGCTCTTATTTTTATACATTGTTGGTTTGGGAGGTATAACCAAAAGTATCATGGGAACAGCTGGAGTTTCAGCAATCGTTATAGGATTTGCATTCAAAGATATTGGAGAGAATTTTCTTGCCGGTGTCATGATGGCTTTCAACAGACCTTTCAGATTAGGAGATACTGTAAAATCAGGCGATGTTGAAGGTAAAATAGTTGAATTAAGTTTGAGAGACACCCATATTAAAACTTTTGATGGTAAAGATGTATACGTACCTAATGGCCAAATTTTAAAAAACCCTGTCTATAATTATACCATAGATGGATTTTTAAGACATCAGTTTTCGATTGGCATTGATTACGATTCTGATATCAAAGAAGCGCGTGACATTATAATGAACATATTAGAAAATGAACCAGGCATTATACAAGATGAAAAAAAACCAGCCACAATGATTGGTGAGTTGGGATCTAGTTCAATAAATATAACGTCCCAATACTGGATCAATACTTTTGATAGTAAATTTTCAGGCGTTGAAATCAAAACACAAGCCATTAAAAAATCACTTACAGCCTTGGAAAACGCAGGAATTAATATGCCTGGTAACATTTTGGAACTAAAAAATTATAATCAAGTTCCAGTGAAACTAGAAAATTGATAACTTCTCTTCAATTTAATTATTTTTTATCTACCTTTTAGTCAATAATTTATTTATTAAAATAATTTAAGTGCGTAAGAAAAAAAATATTGGTCTTCCTCCTGGTTCAATAATTTACACTGGTAAACTTACAGGTGACCCCGTTCAGGTAAATTATATAGAATATAATCTGGAAACCTTTAGAGAAGATGACAACACTGATGGAAAAGGTGTCATTTTACACGCTTCAAATCCTACAATCACACAGTGGTATGATGTCAGAGGGCTTCATGAGGAAAATCTCATTCAAAGTATCAGTGAAAGATTTCAAATGCACCCTATTGCCATCGAAGATGCTGTTGATGTCTTTCAAAGGCCAACCTTTACTGAGTATACTAACGGACTATTTTTTTCTCTAAAAGTATTGCGGTTCGACGCCGAAAAAAGCGAAGTAAAAAAGGAATCATTAGCTATCTATTTTGGTGATGGATTCGTTTTAAGTTTTCAAGAACTTGTTGATGACACTTTCAGTGAAGTTCGTAAAAGAATCACCTTTGACAGAGGAAGAATAAGAGGAAAAAGAGCAGACTATTTGGCGTATGCATTAATAGATTATACTGTCGATCAATATTATCATGTTATTGATCAATTAGAGAGTAAAGTTGAAGATTTAGAAGAAACGATTAGTCTTGATCCTGACCTTGTTAATAAAAATGAAATCTATAACTTAAAAAAACAAATATTAAAAATTCGTAAATCTGTTTCTCCAATACGAGAAGCCATTAATCTTTTTTCAAGATCAGAATCTAAACTTATTGATAAAAGTACTATTAATTATATCAGAGATGTTTATGATCATACCATACATATCGTTGATAATATTGATTCTTTGAGAGATATTCTATCTGGACTATACGACCTCTACCTTTCGGAACTGAGTATGAAAATGAATAGGACTATGCAGTTCTTAACCATCATCACTTCTATCTTTGTTCCTATATCTTTTTTAGCAGGCTTGTATGGAATGAATTTTGAATATATTCCTGAGCTTGGATATAAATATGGCTATTTTATTTTATTGACCGCCATGGTTTTAATTGCTATTGTCATGTTGTTTATATTCAAGAAAAAAAATTGGCTTTAAAATCGATGAAAGAAAAGTATTTATCGGAAACTTATTATCTTGATTTTAGTCATCCTAACATCCAAGAAATAATTAAGTCTATAGATCATGATAATGAAAACCAAATGTCTGTATTGACTAATGTATTTTTAAAAGTAAGAGAGGAATGGAAATACAATCCCTATCATATTAATTTAAATCAACAATCATTTAAAGCCAGCCAAATTGCCCAATTAGATCAGGGACATTGCATCGACAAATCAACCTTACTCATCGCTTGCCTTAGAGCTTTAGGCATTCCAGCAAGAATTCATTTAGCAAAAGTTAAAAACCATATTGCTGTTGAGAAGCTTGTAGAAAAATTTGGTACAAATGAATTAACCCCTCATGGTTATGTAGGTGTTTTTATAAATGAAAAATGGATGAAAATTTCACCCGCTTTTAACCAATCGCTGTGTGATAAATTTAATGTGGAAGTTTTAGGGGTCAATGAAAATGAAGACGCGATATTTCAACAATATAATAATGATGGGAACCAATTTATGGAATACTTAGAAGACTATGGTCATTTTGATGATATTCCATTTAACTTCATTATCAATAATTTAAATCAAAATTACCCTACATTAACCGAAATTGTCAATGAGCATAACATTCTAAAATTTTAATTTTGGTTTATGTTTAACGTAAGAGAAATAACAACTGAAGATGTTGAGTTATTACTTGATTATTGGTACTCAAGATCAGATGACCAATTGATTAAGATGGGAGCTAATCCAAGCAAAATGCCTTCACGTGAAGTATTTCGTATAAATATTCTGAACCAATTATCATTAAACTATAAACTCAAAAAAGCATATGCAACGATTTGGTTGTATAATGGCATTCCCATTGGTCATAATAATATTAATAAGATTATATTTGGCCAAGAAGCATATATGCACTTACACATTTGGGATGTTGAGAATAGGCTAAAAGGATTAGGTCAAAAATTAATTAAAAAATCAATCGCGCTGTTCTTTAAAAATTTCAATTTGCAAATCCTTTTTTGTGAACCCTATTCTAAAAATCCAGCACCAAATAAATTACTAAGAAAACTTGGATTTACATTTATGAAAAAATATTCAACCATTCCTGGTTCAATAAATTTTAAGCAAGAAGTTAACAGATGGGCACTTTCAAAAGAAAAATTTGATACATTAAAATGGATCTAAAAGAAAAAATAAATATTCTAGTTTTGATGGGTGTTTCTGGGGTTGGTAAAACATACCTTGGTCAGAAAATATCTGATTTTTATAATGTGCCATTTTATGATGGTGATGATTTCCACCCTAAAGCCAACGTAGAAAAAATGTCATCAGGGCATCCTCTTGATGATGAAGATCGATGGCCTTGGCTAGAAGATCTTAACCAACATATGCAGAAACAAACCACATCATGTGTTTACGCTTGCTCCGCACTCAAAGAAAAATATCGTTCTATCCTTTCAAAAAACATTGAAAGTAAAATCAAATTTATATTTCTAAACGGAAGCCCTGAATTTATAAATGAAAGACTTTCAAAAAGAAAAAATCATTTCATGCCCCCTGGATTATTAAAATCACAATTTGATACTTTAGAAAATCCAGAGAATGCTATAGAAATAGATGTCTCACAAAATGAGGAAGAAATTCTCAAAATGCTTCATAGATTTTTTAATTAAAAATTTAAATTAATTTAGCTAACTTAAAAGATATAGAATGTACCAGACTTTTGGGATTATTGGCATGGGTGTTATGGGTAAAAGTTTAGCTAGAAATTTAGCTTCGAAAGGATATAAGCTTTCTCTTTATAACAGATATAGCAAAGGTATTGAAGAAAATATAGCCATCGATTTTATAAATTCATTCGAGGAATTAAGCGAAGCTAAAGGATTTGAAGATTTAAATGCATTCGTACAATCATTAGAAAAGCCTAGGAAAATTCTCTTGATGGTAAAAGCAGGTGATGTAGTGGATCACTTGATCGAAAAGCTTATTCCAATTCTCAATCAAAATGATATTATTATAGACGGTGGAAACTCCCATTATAAAGATACGGAGCGTAGAATGGAATATCTTGACACAAAAGGTATTGGATATATCGGTAGTGGGGTTTCAGGAGGAGAAGAAGGCGCATTAAAAGGTCCATCAATTATGCCCGGTGGAAAGTCAAGTTCTTATAATGAAATCAGTAAGATATTAGAAAGCATTGCAGCAAAAGATAATCAAGGGTCGCCTTGTTGTGCGTTCATTGGTTCAGGTGGGGCTGGCCACTTTGTAAAAATGGTTCACAACGGTATTGAATATGCAGAAATGCAGTTGATTGCTGAGGTTTATAGTTTAATGAGATTTGGCCTTCTACTTGACCCTTTGGAAATATCCGCTATATTCAAAGAATGGAACAATGGAACTTTGTCTAGTTACTTACTTGGCATAACAGCTGATATTTTAACTAAAAAAGAGGGAGACAATTATCTTATAGATCTTATTCTCGACAAAGCAGGCAACAAAGGAACGGGAAGTTGGACAAGCATAGCTGCTGCTGAATTAGGCGTTTCTATTTCTATGATAAATGAAGCTCTTTTTGCCAGATATATTTCGGCATTCAAAGAAGAAAGAGTAAAATCCGATGCCATTTATAATAAAGTAAATAGAAAAGAAATATTTGATTTGAATGTAGATCAAATTAGAAATGCTTACACCGTTGCCAGAATAGTTAATCATCATCAGGGCATGCATTTAATGAGTGCTGCTTCTGAAACTTATAAATGGTCACTCAATTTATCAGAAATCGCACGTATTTGGACAAATGGTTGTATTATCAGATCTCAATTAATGCAAAATCTTATCAGCATTTTAAATGCGACTGATAGAATTCTACATTTTCCTGATATTGTAACTCTGGTCAACAATTTAGATGACGACATAAAAGAAGTCACTGCCATAGCCATAACCAACAACCATAGTGTACCTTGTTTTTCAGCTGCTTGTAATTACTTATCAGCATATACCAATAAATTTGTTTCTGCAAACATCATTCAAGCGCAAAGAGATTATTTTGGTGCACATACTTACAAACGAGTTGATGACGAATCAGATACTTCCTATCATACGAATTGGAACGAATAACATAAAATAATACAACTATGTTGACTTTAATTTTAGCATTTCTCATAGCTGTAATTCTTCTGTTAATATTAATTTTAAAATTTAAAATTCCTGCTTTTATTGCCTTACTGATTGCCAGTATTACTGCTGGATTAATTGGAGGCATTGAGCCTTTAGCTCTAATTGATACCATACAAAAAGGGATGGGAGGCACTTTGGGATTCGTAGCCACAGTTGTTGGACTAGGCGCCATTTTTGGTGCCATATTAGAATATTCAGGTGGTGCACAAAGCATTGTTAATTTCCTTCTTACTAAATCAGGAGAAAAGCGAGCACCTATAGCCATTGCGATAGCTGGCTTTATCATAGCCATTCCTGTTTTTTTTGATGTCGCGTTTATAATAATAATTCCAGTGATTTATTCGATTCAAAGAAAGACTAAAAAATCACTTCTTCTTTATGCAATTCCGCTTTTAACAGGATTGGCAATAACGCATGCTTTTATTCCACCAACCCCAGGACCAGTGGCCGTTGCTGAAATAATTAATGTCGAACTTGGCATGGTGATAATTGTAGGATTGATATGTGGCATTCCTACACTCATATTATCTGGATTGGTTTTCGGAAAATACATTGCTAGTAAAATATACATCGAAGCACCACCAGAAAATAAGAACCAGATCAATTTTGAGAATGACAAACCGATTCCTTTTTATTCTGTTCTTACCATTATTCTTGTACCCATTTTTCTTATTGTACTCAGCACATTGGTAACAAGTGAAATAATTAATGTTAATAGTAATCCAGCATTGAAGTCTTTTTTGCAGTTAATAGGACATCCATTTATCGCACTCATTATAGCCAACTTATTGGCTTGGTATTTCTTAGGCATAAAAAGAGACTACTCAAAAAATGAATTAAATAAAATTACAGCGAAATCACTTGCTCCAGCAGGAACAATAATTCTTTTAACAGGAGCTGGCGGTGTATTCAAACAAGTTCTGGTTGATACAGGTGCTGGAAGTATGTTTGCTGAGTCCATGTCAAACATTGGATTTCCAGTTTTACTTTTTGCCTTTCTTGCAGCATGCGCCATCAGATTAATTCAAGGATCTGCAACTGTAGCCATGATAACAGCAGCGGGATTGGTGGCTCCATTACTAAACATAGATTCTATGTCATCTTGGTTTTTAGCATGCGTTGTTATTGCTATTGCTTCTGGCTCTTCAATTTTATCACATGTTAATGACAGTGGTTTTTGGCTCGTCAATCAATATTTAGGTATGGATGAAAAAGACACCTTCAAATCCTGGTCAGTCATGACCGTCATTTTAGCATTGACAGGGTTCGGTATGGCTTCCATTTTATCATTATTCTAAAATAACTTTTAAATAAAAAGTAGGACGAACAAACTTGATAAATAATATAATCTACATTTTAACAAGAATTGTCGATATTCCTCCCCTTTCAGCGCAACTTTACTTTACTTGCAATAAACATTAAACATGGAAGGTCAAAAAACATTAGGATTAAGAACTTGTATTTACAAAGTTCCTAATCTCGAAGAAGCAAAACAATGGTATACCAAGGCATTTAATCAAACACCATACTTTGATGAACCATTCTATATAGGGTTTAACATTGCAGGTTACGAATTAGGATTACTTCTTGAAGAAGCCACTAATGATAAAAAAACAAAAAACGTATTAACCTATTGGGGGGTTGAAGACATTGACCAAATTTATAATCATTTTTTATCCTGTGATGCAAAGGCATTTGAAGCACCAAATAATGTTGGCGGAGACATTATGGTAGCAGGAGTCGAAGATCCGTGGGGAAATCTGATCGGCCTTATTTATAATCCCCATTTTACTTTAGCAAAGTAGATCTCATGGTTTTTTATTGGACATTGCAATTAGAAAGATTTAAGAGAATCTTGAAATATCTTGGCATTAATCCTCTTGCCTTTTTTATCCTATCGCCACCTCTTCTGTTCATCCTGGTAAAAGCAGTTTATCTTCAATCAGAATATGCTTCATTAATAATCTCCGGCTTAGCTATTTACCTATTTGTAGTTCTAGCTGACAATAATCGAAATGCTTTTCTAAAGCAACATTTTGGAAAAATAAACCTTTACAAAATAAGGGTTTTTGAAAATATTATCATTTCAATTCCAATCTCATTAATGATGCTGATAAATGAAATTTCAACAAGCGCTATCATACCCATCTTAGCAGGTTTCTTTTTTTCATTCTTTGATATTAATACTCAAGGTTCAATCAAAATACCAACACCATTTGGTAAGTCACCTTTTGAATTTACCAGTGGCTTCAGACAATATATTCTGTTGTTTATTTTTGAATACGTCCTGTTTGCAATTGGATTAATCGTTGACAATTACAATTTGGCATTGGTATGCATGGGCAGCATGTTTTTTATTATTATTCACTTTTATAGATTCAGTGAAACTTACTTCTTTGTTTGGGCTCACGACAAATCAAATCATCAATTCTTAAAAACCAAAATAATGACAGGCATAAAATATGCATTCATTATCATTCTTCCCGCATTAATTACATTACTATTTTGCTATCCTCATTTTATTTTCATTACCAGTTTAGTGCTGGCATGGGGGTTTGCAATTGTCATAATGTCCATTTTATTTAAGTATGCTTTTTATCCAAGAACAAATAATATTGTTACATACTTAATTTATTTCGGAAGTATGTTTTTACCATTTCTCATGATTATCACAATTCCATTTTATACTAAAAAATCATTGATGAATCTTAAACTTTTATTAAATGATAGAAATTAAAAATCTTCGTAAAACATATGGTGCAAACATAGTTTTGAATGACATTGATCTGACATTTAAACCTTCCAAATTAATAGGTTTAGTTGGTAAAAATGGAGCTGGAAAAACAACGCTTTTTAAATGTGTTTCAGGATTAGAAACTTATGATGGCGTAATACATTTAAAACCTAAAGAATCAATTCATAAGATTGGTTACCTGCCAACCAATCCTTATATTATGTCGAGAATTACTGGTCAAGAATATCTTCAACTTCTATGTAATGCAAGAAACAAATCATTGCCCAAAAAAGGAGCTAACATTTTCAATTTACCTTTAGATGAGTACGCTGAAAACTACTCAACTGGCATGTTAAAAAAACTCGCATTAACAGGAATACTATTACAAGGCAATGCGATATTTTTACTTGATGAGCCTTTCAACGGATTAGATTTAGAGTCTAATATCAAGGTTAATTTGATTTTAGAAAAATTAAAAGCAAAAAATAAAACCATTATTATCTCATCTCATATTTTGGATAGTCTTTTTAAGATATGCGACGAAATAAACTTATTAGTAAACGGTAAAATTGAACGCTTCAATCAAGGAGATGGCTACTCCAAGATTGAAGATGTTTTAGCTGATTCTAATTTTAAACAAAACTTAGATTCTATTCTTTAATCAAAGTTTTTCCAAGTAGTAGGTTCTTTTGAAACTTCGTTATTTCGCTTATGCCTAAATTTCGACATTGTACTATAAATAGCCTTTCTGCCTCGATTAATACCACCTAACGGTCTGTGCTCTGGTAATGAATGCCAAGGTGTAAATGAAAGTTGATCACCATAAAGTTGCTGAGCAGGTGTATCAAAAACCTGTTTCATTATTTTAACTGTAGCTACTTTAATAAAAGGCGATTTATTCTTATCCCAGATTACTCTTGGATCTTCGATTGGCATTGTCTTAGCATCGACTTGCAATTGAATACAAAAATCAAAATAGACATCTCCCTTTGATAAATTCTCAACCATTCTTTCCCTCAAATAATTATCAGAAATATCATCTCCTGTCGGTATTGTAGCTGTTGGTTTTTGTTTCGGTATTAAAGCATACTTAACCGCCCTGTCTCCATAAAGATAAGGCGTTGTGCTTCCCCAAGGAATTTGAAACAAATTAGATACTTGAATATTAATGCCTGTAAATAATTTGAAGAGCTTTAAATGTGTTGCAAAATATAGAATAGCTTTTAACTTGCCGCCATTCACAGCTTTAAGCAATCTGGCAAAACCTGCCACATCTTTAGTTACAAAATGGTCAGTACTCATGAAAACGAAATCTTGAGTCGTTGCATTCAATTCATCTTCCAATAATTTAGTGCCTGGGACGCCCATAAGCTTAATGGCAAGACCTCTAGAATCTTTGCTTATATCTGGACTTCCGCCGCCATTAAGATTAGAAAGTCTGATCCATGATTTATACGTTTCAGGCTTTGCAAATAAACCAACTTTTAATTCTGGTGCAATATTATCAGAAACTGTAAATTCTGCTTTTACTAATCCATGTTGCTTTGGATGCGCATCTCTTCTTGTTCGCTTAGGTGGTGGATAATCTTTTTCCAACCGTTCTTTTAGGAGTCCAATTATTTTATCTATAGCTTCTTTTTCTCCTTTTGGGGGATACTCTGTTGCCAATAATGGATCTCCATTAAGTACTTCGTCTGCCATATTTTGAGCTGTAATATTTAAATCTGGAATACCCGATGACCTTCACAAGGTCTTCATGTACTCAATCAACGCCCATTTATCATCATCACTTAAGTCGGTCCCGTAACCATGACCTAAATTAGAATTACCTTTCATGATTGCACCATTATTCATTACTTTGAATCGTGATTTTCCACTTGATGTGTCGAAACCTACATTCTCTGGATCAAACTCATATGAACCAACCCAGAATTTTTTTACTCTATCTTTAGGTTTCTGAAGAAGCTGCCATAAGTTAGGTACTGAGCCATTATGCAAGTAAGGTGCTGTAGCCCAAATTCCATTCAATGGTCTCGCTTTGTAAACCAAACTGTCAAGATCAAGGCCCTCTGGATTATTTTCATTGACTTCATAAACTCGAGAAACAATATCATCGTCATTTCTACTTTCAGCTATCGAGTCCAAAGTTTCCTGATGCTCTTTAACATAATCTTTCCATGATGCCGTTTCTTTAATTCCAGCTGTTTCAAATCCAGCTTCTAAAGCTTTTATTGGATTCTTTAACGCCAATCCAACAACACCATTTAATGAAATATTTAATGAACGTGTCGTAGGTCCAAATTTTTCACCTACAACAATGTCGGCTTTAAATCCTTCTAATATTAATGTTTTAGATTCATGGTTTTCTATTTCCCATGCTGTATATGGGTCAGTACCAACATTTACTAAAGGAGTTTTAGTCGCTTTATAATGATTCCCCTCATCAGCTCTATGAATCACCTGGTGGCAACCCTGGCAATTACTACTAAATATCTCAGATCCCCTTTCTGCTTTTGCAGCATCAATTTTAGGTAAAATATTTTCTGGCCATTCCGGAGATCTCAATATTTTGACATAACCTTCCAAAGCACCTAAGCCATGAAAGTCCACTGTTGAACTGTAAGTATGATCTTTCCCAAATAACTTACTTATAAATCCAGCTTCTTTAATTTCTAATCCTCCAAAAACACCAACGACTTCTCCCATATTTCTGATAACTGGACCTACTAGCGGTGTATTAGGTGCTGAAGCATTCCATTGGACAACATCTGATTGATGTGTTCCCCATAAAAATGGATATGACACAGGTGCTGTAGGTGGGTTTCCATTTGACAAATCTCCTAATCCAAATGCAGCACCAGCATTTTCTATATTTCCAAAGGCATCCAATCTTGCCCAACTTGTGAAGTCTTCTGGATAATCATCAGGTAACGCATTGACATCTCTTCTTTGTCCTGCAGCAATTGCCGTTGCCAATAAATCACTTTGTAATTTAGCTTTGGTTTTTGCGTTATAACTACCCCCTAAAACTCTTCTAGCAAATCTTTCAAATTTGTCCGGTTCACTATGTGTCTTATTTAATGCATCAACTATATTATCCCAAAAAAGAACAAAGTTAGCTAAGGTTGGTGCACCATCAATAAGCATATTTTTTCCCCTATAGCTTATTTGATTAGTATGACAAGCAGCACAGGTCAATCCCATATAAGAATCCTTAGCTGATTTTGCTCTGGTCATGGCAAAACCGATTGGCAATCCAGAAGGATTATCCTTTGAGGTTTTCATAGGAAGATATCCTAAGTGTGACATAAAGTATGAGTCCCTAAAAAACTTTTTATTGTCTGGTTGTTCTAACCATGTAAACCAATCATAAGGCATAATTTGAGATCCTTGGCTCGTAAACCAAAATTTATTTTTAGTTGCAGGATCCCAGGCTTGATCTAAATCAATGCGATCTGGCACTGGTCCGACTTCTGAAACATACCTAACATCAGGAGGCAATATGAGCGCATCATTAATTGAACAAGCAATGCCTATAATGCCTAAAACAAATGTCATTAAAATTACTTTTTTCATAGTGTTACAATGGTTGTTATTAACACCCACACAATACAATGCTTAAGCACCAAAGTGAGGTTGCTAAAGAGGTATTCAAATTGAATTTAGAGTTTAATTAACCAATTATAATTAAGATGTTTTAGGGTTACATTGGCAATTAAATTGAAACAATATCAATATAAATAATAATTTTTATTCTAACTAAGATTTCATCTCCAGACTTATCATTCAGCTTAATTTCAGGTATTTATACCTGCTTTTATTTCGGAGAAGGTACTCATATTGAATCATTAAATCATTAATTCTTCGAATACCCTCGTTTAACGGAAAATTACACCCGTTTATCTTTTTAACCTTATTCTTTTGTTAGCTAGTAGATATCTTTAAGGTACAAAAAGAATTATAATGAAAAACATTGCGCTACCTACCATTTTTACAATCTTTTCGCTCTCTCTAATTGCCCAAAACACAATTACTGGAATAGTTACAGAAGATAATGGCAAACCAATATTTTACGCTACCGTTGCTATTTATAATGCAAGCGATTCAAGTTTGGTTAAGGCAGAATCTTCAGATGATTCTGGCTATTACATTATAAATAACATTGAAGAAGGAGAATATTATTTAACAGCCAGCATGCTCAGCTTCACAGATCAAACAATCAATAATATATCATTTCCTTCGGCTCAAAATAATTATGACTTTATCCTTTCTCAAGACGCTGTCATGATGTCAACAGTAGAAATTAAAAGCAAGGTGCCACTATTGGAACAAAGAGCAGATAAACTGATCGTAAATGTGGCTGATAATATGACAAATACAAATGGAAGTCTGTTAGATGTTATGAAAAAAGTACCTGGAATGTTAGTCGTAAATGATAATTTAAAAATGGCTGGATCTGGCACCCCAACCATTCTTATTAATGGTAAAGGCACTCAATATATGGATGTCCAATCGCTTCTCAGAGATATGCCAGGTGACAATATCAAGAAAGTAGAAATAATACATCAACCGGGAGCAGAGTATGAAGCATCAGGAAGTGGACCAATTTTAAATATCATACTTAAGAAAAATGCATTGGTAGGTACCAATGGATCATTAACTTTAGGCGTTGGTAAAGGAGAATTATGGGACTATACTTCAGGCTTAAACCTCAGCCACTATGCAGGCAAGCTTAATATATTTGGAGGTCTAGGGTATAGTAAAAACGCTTGGGTTGAAACCCTCTCCCTTACAAGAAGATTAACCAACATTGCACCTCAAATCGATGGTGTTTATGATCAAGTCAACGACGATAAGGCGACTCCGAAAACATATCGAGGAAATATCAGATTAGACTACGATTTAACTGATAAACATCGCTTTGGTCTTGAATCGAGGTACTTCAACAATACCAATGAACGGATCGCTAACAATTTCACTGAAGTAGATTTATATGATGCTTCTATACAAGATTATAATTTAATTACAACTAACGACATCGACAGAGGATGGACATATACATCAATTAACCCTTATTACATTTTCGAAATAGATACCTCAGGTCAAAAATTGGAATTAGACGCAAACTTCGCTTCTTATCAACTTGAAGGAGAAAACACCTTAAGTACTGTTAATTCAGTTACAAACAATATGGATCAAGAAAGGTACTCCCAACCTGGAGATACTAAAATTTTCGCAGTGTCATTAGATTACGCAAAACCTTTTAATGATGCCTTAGTATTTAAATCAGGACTTAAATACAGCCACGCTGACTTAGACAATAACTTAATCGCTGAAAACTTTATTGATAACAATTGGGTAAGCAATGATTTACAAAGCAATCATTATTTATTTGATGAAAAGATCTATGCAGGCTATGGAAAATTACAATACAATAAAGATGTCTGGTCAGGAACATTAGGATTAAGATATGAAAACAGTATGTCAAGAGGTGAGTCACTCACGATAGATTCAACTTTGAGCAGAGACATTTCAAAATTATTTCCAAGTTTCAGCCTATCAAATAAACTCAACAGCATATTAACAGCAACTGTGTCATATAGCTACCGTATTGATAGACCACGATACTCGACATTAAATCCATTCGTATATTATTTAGATCCTTTTACATTTGAACAAGGCAATCAAAATTTGAGACCAGAATTAACACACAGTGGAAAATTTACTTTGAGTTACGAAGGTCAACCTTTCTTTAATATTGAGTATAAAAAATCTAACGATGCTATAGTTGAAGTGACAAGACAAGAACCAAACTCAGAAGAAGCCTCCAAAACAGATGTCAATTTTGATACGGAGACAACACTCAGCGGAAGTTTATTCTTCCCACTTTCATTTATTCCTGGACTTGATGGCTATGGTGGTGTGATTGTAGCAAAAAATGCATACAACTCATTTTATGGCGATGGCATTTTTGAAAGATCGCGTTGGTCAACTACTGCATTTTTACAAGCACAATTTAAACTTCCAGGTGATATTAATGCAGAAATTGGAGGTTGGTATAATAGCGGAGGTCAAGAAGGCATTTTTAATTCAGAACATATATATGGTACTAGTTTTGGCATGTCGAAAAAGTTCCTAGATGATAAAGCAAAATTAAGTATTGGTGTAGAAGATTTTGTCAATAGATTTTGGTACGCTAGTGTAGACTACGAACAAGATCTTGATTTAGAAGTAAAATGGCAAGCACCAGTTGTAAATATGAGATTTAGTTATAAATTTGGAAACCAACATTTAAAATCTAAAAGAAAAAAAGCTGGAAGCGCATCTGAAGAAATCAGAAGAGCAAGACAGGATAACTAAATTAAATGAAAATAAAATTCAATAAATCAGATGTAAAAATACTTGTGTTATTTTACATGGTTGCTATTCCAATTATTTTGTATAGCAGCAATTATGATGCAGGCATTTTTCGTCCGATTGCTGAAACAGCAATATACATCCTTTTCAGTCTGATTGCACTTTATGGCATCGTTTACCAGCTTTTCCCCAGGTACTTTCCAAAGAATCAAATCATAAGATTATTTATCTACATCCTACTATTTATGGCGACGATTGGCTTGATCGAAATTTATTTATATCAAATCGTCAACTCATGGGTTTGGAAAGACCCTTCCCCTTTGAGAATGTTTATGGCAGGATTGGATTCAACACTTGAAAATGCTGGCATTTTATTAGGCATATTTCTTGGTAAAAAATTCTTTGACACAAAACTAGATTTAGAAAAAAGAGAGAAAGAAAAAAGAGAAAATGAATTGAGATTATTGAAATCTCAAATAGATCCCCATTTTCTTTTTAAAAACAGATTACATATCAAATTAATTCACAGCGATAATTCATTTTTAACCAGTTCTGGTAAGACGCCCACATTTAGGCAATGGCTAGAAAAATAAAAGCATTGTAAATAAATGTACTTTTGTCTCTCAATTAAGAGACGTCAAGAAAATGTCTGAAAAAACCAAACATAAGTTACACAAAAGAAATATTCACAATAAGGAATATGATTTTGACATTTTAGTTAATAATTATCCTGCATTAAAAACTTTTGTAATTCTAAATAAGAATAATAAACAGACAATAAATTTCTTTGATCCTGACGCTGTCAAAGCACTTAACAAAGCTTTATTGAAGTCTTATTACAATATTGAATTTTGGGATATCCCACATGGTTACCTATGTCCTCCTGTTCCCGGACGTGCAGATTACATTCACTACTTAGCTGACTTGTTAGATAAACCACAAGCCAAAATTTTAGATATTGGTATTGGCGCTAATTGTATTTACCCTATTGTAGGCGTTCATCTATACGGTTGGACTTTTGTAGGATCTGAAATTGATCCCATTGCAATAGAAAATGCAAAATCGATTGTTAGTAACAATCCTATCTTAAAAAATAAAGTTGTAATAAAAAAGCAAACCAATCGCAATGAAATGCTGTTCGGCATAATTGATAGGAGTGACTTCTTTGACGCTGTAATTTGCAATCCACCATTTCATAACTCAAAGGAAGAAGCTGATAAAGCCAGTAAGCGCAAACTGAAAAATCTAACAGGTAAAAGCAATCCTGAATTAATCAAAAATTTCAAAGGATCTAATAATGAACTTTGGTATAAAGGAGGCGAAAAAAAGTTTATCAAAAAAATAATTAGAGAAAGCATTGTCTTTAAAGATAACGTAGAATGGTTTACGGTATTGGTATCCGCAGGAAAACACTTAACTGCTTTTCAACAAGCATTAAAAAACATCGATGTCAAAGAAATTAAAATAATTGAGATGGCTCAAGGTCAAAAAAGCAGCCGTATATTAGCTTGGAAATTTTAATACATTGAAAAGAACATTTTATCTGTATCTTATCTCGTTTTCTTTTATCATCCTATTTGGTTGTAAGCATGAGGAATTGCTTATTGAAGATGAGTCCTATTCTTTCTTTGTTGCTGGTCACACTTATGGCAATCCAGTCAATTATCAAGAAGGGCTTTATCCAGCATTTGTTAATCAAATTCCAGAATTAAATACGCAATACGATTTTGAGTTTGGTGTTTTTGCCGGTGATTTCGTTCCATCTCCGACTCAAAATTACATCGATGCCGCATTAACAGATATAGCTAAATTTGACCACCCCATTCATATCGCTGCCGGTAATCATGATAGAGGGGATCTTTATTTAGAATATTTCAAAGAATACTACTATACTTTTAAAAAAGACAGAACTCAATTTATATTCCTATCACCTACAGATTGGAATATAGAGGGTGATCAACTTATTTTCCTCAAAGAAGTGCTTAATGGACTTTCCACGGATGTCGATTATGTTTTTATTATAGTACATGAATTAATATGGTGGTCGCCTGAAAATAAATTTGGCAAGATTAAAATTAATTGGATAGGAAATTATCCAGGAAGTTCAAACTATGAAGAAGAAGTAAAGCCATTACTTACTGGTTTAAATCAATCCATTTATTTTATTGCAGGAGATCTAGGTGCGGGTCATACTGTGTCTCCATATATGTATCACAAGGAAGATAACATTACATATATTGCAACAGGGATGGGTGGTGGTAAAGAAGATAATTTTCTTATCATTGATTTCTTAGATAATAAGAATTTTACATTCTCATTAAAAGGTTTTAATGATCAAGGCATTTATGACTTAGCAGTTTTGGAAGATTTCAAATTGCCCGAATGATTATATTATTAAGTTTTAGATACCCAATTAATTTTAAACATATTTACACTAAAATATAATTATTTTAGACCCAACATCGTTTAAGTCCAATTAATCAAAATATGAAAACATTACGATTACTTTTTGCTTTTGTGTGCTTCTCAAGCTCAGTACAAAGTCAAAGTCATATTGATCATCATTTCCATATTTATAATTGGGATTGGCAAAAAGATGGATATATATTAACAGGATCATTATTTGCCTGGGGAGGCAGTCAACTTTTAAAAGCCAGCGCTGATAAAATAACATTATCTGACCTTCCTACCAGAGACCCAATGAATCTTTGGGGTATTGATCGAGGCGCTACAGAAAATTATTCTCTGGATGCACAGAAATGGAGCGACGTGTTTTTATACAGCTCGTTTCTTTTACCATTTACGCATTACACAGGGCTTAAGTGTAGAAAGCAAGGATTTATAGTAGCAGGAATGGCATTCGAAACTTTCTTAATAAATGATGCTATAACGAATACATTAAAAGCATTAACTAAGAGATTCAGGCCATTCACCTACAATTCAGAAGTTTCCAATGAAATCAAACTTAGTAATGGAGCACGATATTCGTTCGCATCGGGACACGCTTCAAATACTGCAGCTTTAGGTTTCTTTTCTGCTAAAGTATTTAGTGACTTATATCCACATAGTAAATGGAAACCAGTAATTTGGACATTGGGTGTGACACTTCCTGCGATGACAGGCTACCTGAGATATCGTGCAGGTAAACATTTTCCTACTGATATTATTGCTGGATATGCCCTTGGCGCAACCATCGGTTATTTAGTACCTCATTTTCATAAGGTTTCAAATGATGACCTTTCATTAAATCTTATTCCTGTGCAAAATGGTATGATGCTTTCATTTACCAAGACTTTGAAGTAGAATATCGCCTGCTAAATTAATAGTCCATGACAGTATTAGAAAAAATATTTCCTTGGTTAAAAAAAATCAAATTGAGACTATTAAAATTATTAACTACCTTGCTTCAAATTAAATAATTAGCATTGAAAAAGTGGTTTAAATTTCTGAGCATTATCTTAATAATTTTTCTAGCTTTTAATATTACCAAGATTAAAAGACTACATAAAACAATATGTTTATTTGATGAAGATCAAATTGTACAAAACTTCCAGAATATGGAAACATTGTACCCGTCAACTAAACTATCTAAATCAACCAATCCTCTTAAACTTATAGAAAATAAAACCTATAAACTCAATGGTCAATTTACTTTTAAAAACCATACTTATGATATTAATCAATATCTAGAAGATACCAGAACTGAAGGGTTATTGATTATTCACAGAGATACCATAATTTATGAAAACTACTGGAATGATTTAAAGCAAAATGAAAACCACATATCATGGTCAATGGCTAAGTCGTTTATGGGAACTTTAATCGGTATATATTTTGAAAAAGGACTTTTTAAACTCGATGAGACGGTGACAAAATATTTACCTTCATTGAATGGTTCAGGCTATGAAGATGTCACCATAAAAAACCTACTTGAAATGAGTTCAGGTGTTAGGTTTGATGAAGATTATGGCGCATTTAACTCAGATATAAACAGATTTGGAAGAGCCTTCGCATTAGGTTCTTCATTAGAAGCTTTTGCAAAGACACTTACTAAAGAAAAAGAACAAGGTCAATTCAATCATTATGTCAGTATAGATACTCAAGTATTAGGACTTTTACTTTCTGAAATCACTGGCAAATCCATAACCGAATTAACACAAGAGCATATTTGGGAACCGTTAGGTATGGAACATGATGGATATTGGTTGGTTGATAATGAAAATATGGAAGTTGTCTTAGGTGGCTTAAACGCCAGCCTAAGAGATTTTGCCAAATTAGGGTTGCTGTATAAAAATTATGGTAAGCTTAACAATCACCATGTTATTGATTCAAATTGGGTAGCTGATGCAACAACACCTAGTGCGCCTCATCTTATGCCAGGAGAAATTCCTTTTTCATCAAACATTCATGGCTATGGTTACCAATGGTGGATCCCACAAAATAATACCACCTGTTTTGCTATGGGAGGCATTTATAATCAATATGTTTATGTTGATCCTGTTCACGATGTTGTAATAACTAAATTATCAGCAAATCATAAATTTAAAAAAGAAGGGACCATAACAAAAGATATACACTTTGTTATGTTTGATGAAATCATAAAAAACATAGTTAATAACAGATAATCTTATAAACTTTGTGACAATTATACTGTTTCAATAACATGCTGCATTACACAACACATAAACACAAAACTTCGGAAGAATGGGTGACATTTATCCATGGTGCAGGTGGCAGCAGTTCTATTTGGTATAAGCAAATAAGAGAATTTAAAAAGCACTTTAATGTCTTGCTTGTTGATTTAAGAGGGCATGGAAAATCTAAAGCTCCAATTTATCAAAAACTAAAACAATATAGTTTTAATGTTATTGGCAACGATATTATTGAAGTATTAGATCATTTAAAAATTAAGTCTACTCACTTTGTAGGCATTTCTTTAGGAACGATCATCATCAGAGAAATAACAGAAAGATTTCCTGAACGCTCTAAAAGCTTGATCATGGGTGGTGCTATAATGAAAATGAATTTGAGAGGTCAAATACTAATGAGATTGGGTGTCTTGCTCAAGTCTGTAATTCCATATCTATTGCTTTATAAATTATTCGCGTTTATTATAATGCCTAAAAGTAAGCACAAAGAATCAAGGTCATTATTTATTAATGAAGCTAAAAAGCTTTACCAAAAAGAATTTAAACGTTGGTTTACTTTGGTATCGCAAGTCAATCCTTTATTATCACTATTTAGATTTAAAGATAGTGGCATTCCTACCTTATATGTTATGGGCTCAGAAGATTATATGTTTCTCCCCTCCATTTCAAAACTCGTAAAAGATCATTTGTCCTCTACCCTTCTTGTTATCCCAGATTGTGGTCATGTTGTTAATGTTGATGCGCCAAAAGTTTTTAATAAGGAAACAATCAGTTTCATTCAAAACTTAAAATAGATTACTTTTAAAGTTTAATTCAATATTTCTTAATCGAATGAGTACATCAGCCATTTCAGCTGGCCACGAAGTCACCTTACAACTTGCCCAAGAAATATTAAAAATGGGAGGCAATGCATTTGATGCAGCTATAACGGCACATCTGGCAATGTATATAACAGAACCTTGCATGGCTTCCGCGGGAGCTGGTGGATTTGCGTTATGTCATACCCCCAATTCAAGAGTTCAAATGTTGGATTTCTTTACCCAAACACCATTGGAAAAGAGAAAAATTAAAGATCTCGACTTTTATCCGATCCAAGTAAACTTTGGTAACGAAAATGAGGAATTTCATGTTGGTGCAGCGTCTATGGCAACCCCAGGTTCGATAGCCGCCATTTTTGAACTTCACAGAAAATTGGGTTCATTGCCTATGGATGTTCTCATAGATCCTGTTTTAGATTTGGCCAAAAACGGTGTCATCTTAAATACTTTTCAAAAGATTGATTTGGACTTACTTGAGCCTATTTTTAAAAACGATCCGTCCGTTAGAAACATTTTTTTTAAAGAAGGTAAACTTTTAAATGAAGGTGATCTGTTATACTTTCCACATTTTGCAGATTTTTTAGAATTTTTGAAAAAAGAAAAAGACGAAGGATTTTATAAAGGTGAGATCGGTAAAAAAATCGCAGATTATGCGCAAGAACAAGGTGGTTTTTTACAACGAAAAGATTTTGAAAATTATAAAGCTTATTGGCGACCAACAATAACTGCAAAGCACTTTGGTCATGAAGTACATCTACCTAACGGTCCGTCTATAGGTGGCGCAATCATGTTCGTACTTTTGTCTAATTTCGAAAAATTTGATGGCAATTGGCTCAAGGCTATTTCTCAAACACTTCAAGAATGCAAAAGTATTTCTGGAATCGAATTCCAAATAAGAAACAGATACCCTTCAATGGCTTTTGATTTACACGGTAAAACTAACGCTACTAAAGGAACGTCCCATTTTAACATTATTGACAAATGGAATAATGCCATAAGTTTGACATGTTCTTTAGGAGAAGGTGCAGGATATTTTATTCCAGGCACTGATATGCAAATGAACAATATGCTGGGTGAATCCTTTCTTTTACCGAATGGCTTTCACAGCTGGGTTCCAAATACCAGATTAAATTCGATGATGACGCCAACAATGGTGTTAGATCAACAACATCAAATAAAATATATAGGTGGTTCAGGCGGTGCTGGCAGAATCCCTTACATGATCGCACAAGTCTTAGAAAAAATATTTAACTTAAACTTTTCATTAGATAATGCGACCGAAGCACCTAGAATATATGTTCACGACAGTACCGTACATTTTGAACAGGGCTTTAATATTGATAGAAAGATGTTAGATATGCACCACAATGAATGGAATGAAAAATCATTGTTTTTTGGCGGTGTCCATTCCATATTTATGGATGAAAGAATGAATAAAATTGCAAAGGGTGACTCGAGAAGATATGGTGTTGGTCACTCAATTAAATAAAGATTAAATGATTACTGGAATCTTTTATGCTTTAATAGGAATTGCAATCATAATCTTGATGCGATCTGTAACGACCTTTGTTCATGAAATGGGTCATGCTATTCCAGCACTTTTATTCACAAAAGACGATGTGATTGTGTGCCTTGGATCGTATGCAGATGTTTCAGGAAGCAAGGCTATAAAAATTGGTCGACTCATTATTTATTTTAGGCTGAATGTTTTTGGTTGGAAAATTGGTTTATGTAGTCACAAACCAATCAATAATTACCTCCATGAAATGATCGTTATTTTGGGTGGACCATTTGCAAGCCTTTGCTTAGCAATCGTTACTTTGATTTTAGTTTTAGGAAATAATTTAAATGATGGATTAATGTCACTAGCGACTTTATTTATCTTATCAACTGGATTTGATTTCTTCACAAATATTATCCCAACAAATAATGCATTATATCTTTTTAATGGAAACATAACTTATAATGATGGTCAACAATTTGTTAACCTTTGGCGAAAATCAAATTTACCTGAAGCTTTTTTTAAAGCTAAAGAAGCATTCAATAATGAAGACTATAAAACTGCAAAAGATTTACTTGAATCGCTTATAGATCAGAATTATATTAAAGACAATATCAACAGATTATTGATCGACACATATATTAAGCTTGGGGAGTTCGATAACGCCATCGATAACATGACTAAATATAGTTCTGAGAAAAAACTAAAAACTGAAGACAATGCAAAAATTGCTTATATTTTTTATGAATTAGGAGCCTATGAAAAAGCATTAAATTATATTGACAATGCCATTCATTATGATTATAAAAATGCATTTCATTTGTATCAAAGAGGGCTGATAAAAGAAAAACTTGAAGATTATAATGGTGCTGTAATTGATTATCGAGCCGCTGCCACATACAATGAAGGATATGCTGATCCTTATGCCAGTATGGGTAGAGTTTATTTTGCGATGGGAGAAAAAGCAACCGCGAAAGAATTTTTAGATATCGCCATTCAGTTAGATAACAATCAGCCTGATGCTCATTACTACCTTGGCAAATATTATGATGATAAAAATGAGACACAATCTGCTTATGATCATTTCTTACAAGCTGAAAAACTAGGGTGTAAAGAACATGGCTTAGAATTTTATCTTGCTAACTTAGATTCAGATTTAAAAAACAAATCATGAGTGAAGCAGAAGAAGTTCTTGACAAACTTAAAATCATGGTTCTGGAAGGAAAAGAATCTCATGAGATTGACAAGGCGCTAACTTCATTTAGACTAAAAGAAGAAGACAGAAAAATAGTTTTTAAGCAAATTCAAGAATTTCAAGTTGATCAGCTTCTTGAAAAGCAACAAAATGAAAAAGCTTTTAATCTAAAACTAATTGGATATCTGTTTTTAGGGGTTGGCATTTTAATTACTTTGATCAGTGCATCTTTTATGGAAGGCAAAATTCTTCTAGCTTATGGTCTTATTTTAACTGGTGTCTGGATTATTTTAAAAAGACAGACCAAACCTTTTACAGGTCATGACGAGGAGAATGGTAAAAAGAAATCACTCTTTGAAAAAGGATTATTTAAAAAATTCTGATGAACATTCAAATAAGACAGGAAATACAACAAGATATTCCTTTCGTACAACATGTGATTAGAGAAGCTTTCACAAATGAACCATTTAGTGACCAAAGTGAACACTTGTTAGTTTCAAGGTTACGGAATTCAAAAGAATTTATTCCTAAACTATCATTGGTTGCTGTGGTCAATGATGATATAGTCGGACATATTCTTTTTTCAAAATTATCTGTCATTCAAAATGAAAATAAAATACACGAAGGTCTTGCTTTAGCACCGGTTTCTGTTTCTCCCGCCTATCAAAAAATGGGCGTAGGTACAGCGCTGATTAAAAAAGGTCATTCAATTGCCAGAAGCCTTGGATTCCCTTTTGTGATCTTGGTAGGACATGAACATTATTATTTAAAATTTGGATATAAACATCTGAAAGAAAATATTTCATTTCCTTTCGATGTACCCAGACAAAATTGCTTTGGTATTTCCTTCTTCAACGATGCTCTTACACATATTAGTGGCACTATTCAATATGATGAAGCCTTTCTTTTGTAAAGAGGCCATCATCAATGTTTCTAATCATCAACAATCACATACTTAGTTGTTAACAATATGATTACGAGTAGATTTTATATTTTTGAGCTGTGGATTATAAAAAAATATTAGCCAACCTAAAAAAGAAAGATTACGCTCCAGTATATTTTCTTCAAGGCGAAGAATCTTACTTCATTGATCAAATTGTTGATTATATAGATAAAGAGATTTTAACTGAAGGGGAGAAATCATTTAATCAAGTGGTGCTTTATGGCAAAGAAACTGACTTCAAACAAGTTGTTGATCAAGCCATGCAGTTTCCAATGATGGCTGCTTATCGGGTTGTCATAGTTAAAGAAGCCCAATCCATGTCAAGTTTGGAAAAATTATCAAGCTATATTGATAATCCTTCAACTCAAACAATTTTGGTTTTAGCCCATAAGCATAAAAAGTTCGATAAACGAAAAAAAGCATTCTGGGCAGCACTTAAAAAGAATGCTGTAGTTCTCGAAACTAAAAAACTGTATGACAACCAAGTTCCGGCTCACATCATAGCCAAGTCTAAAGAAAACAACTTAAGGATTGATAATAAAACTGCTTTCATTCTTTCTGAACACTTAGGCAATGATCTGAGTAAAATTGCAAACGAAATTGAAAAATTAGCACTTAACATTCCAGCAGGTTCAACCATTGACTTGAACCACATTCAACAATTTGTTGGGATAAGTAAAGACTATAATGTTTTTGAATTGCAAAAAGCTATCGGAGCAAAAAATAAAAAGAAGGCTTATGCCATAGTAAAATACTTTGCTCAAAACAGTAAAGCAAACCCGATTCAAAGAAATATCGGTAGTTTTTACAATTACTTCAGCACGCTTTTTTTATCCAAGAAATTCGAAAAAGCAGATGATCGCACTTTTGCATCCAAGGTTAGAGTCAACCCTTACTTTGCTAAAGACTATAAAGCTGCAGCATCCAATTATACCTTACCACAAATAAAAAGGGCATTCAAACTTATTCATGCGATGGATAAAGCATCAAAAGGTGTTGAAACAAGACGCTCAAATGAAATGGGTATTTACCAAGAATTCCTGTTCAAACTATTTGCGTAAACCGAATTTCGTACCAAAATAAACAGCTATTATTATAGAAATCGGTGCCGCAATAAGCATCCAACCTGGCGTAGGTACTGTTGCAATAAAGCTTATGGATGCTATAAAAAACATACCACCAACCAAGAGCCCCATATATAAATTGTATTTATCAGCAATCTTTGTTGTCACAAAAGATGCAAATAAAGCTGTCAATGCTTGTGCTAAGAGTATATAAATGAAAAACTTATCTGGTAAAGACCTAAAATAGCGCGTTAATGCTTCTTTATCATGAGCATTTATCTCAAATTCGGGAGGAAATTGAAGAGCAATCTGTCTTTGGATCAAAATATAAAGTGCAAAACCAACTAAAAATCCACAAATTACAGCTCCAATACGTCTTAACATCAGTTCAAATTTTAGCAAATATGTTTAATTAGCTACTTTCATATCTAATTATTGACAATTTTAACATATAGAACGATATTTCAACCAATACGAATGAATACTATTCGTTATAATTTTGTCTTAATAGTGTAGTGTTATAACTACACATATATTATATATTAATATAAGCAAAATGAAAACCATCCGATCTAATAAATTTAGTTTAATTCTTGCCGCTTTTATGGCGCTACCATTCTTTACAAATGGACAATCTGATGTCAAATTTGTAAATGAATTTTTAAATATTGGCGTCGGTGCCAGGGCACATGGCATGTTTGGAAGTGTAACTGCAACAACCAATGACATTACCTCAGCATATTGGAATCCAGCAGGATTATCTCAAGTCAATGAAGAGGCTCAATTTTCAGCGATGCATGCCTCTTGGTTTGGTGGGATAGCGAATTATGATTATTTAGGATATGGTAAACTTTTCTCAGAAAAAAATCAAAGCTTTGGATCTATTACCTTAATAAGAATGGGTATTGATAATATTCCAAACACCTTAAATTTAATAGGTCCTGATGGTACAATCAATTACGATAATGTGTTAGAGTTTTCGGCCGCTGATTATGCCTTGTTTTTATCTTACGGTCAAAACTTAGGGACCAGCGGACTATCCATAGGTGGTTCTGCAAAAGTAATTTCACGATCAATAGGTAGTTTCGGTTCAGCTTTAGGTTTTGGTTTTGACTTTGGCCTCATGTATAAAAAAGGAAGGTTCGAATTTGGTTTGATGGGACGAGACATTACAACGACGCTTAACAATTGGAGTTTTACATTTACACCTGAAGAACAACTTGTATTTGAAAGAACTGGCAATGAAATTCCTATATCATCTACAGAGTTGGCTTTACCAAAAATAATATTAGGAGGAGCCTATCGTTTAGGCAATAGTGAAAACATTTCATACTTGATAGAAGCAGATGTAAGACTTTCAACTGACGGAACAGAATCAGGGATTTTTAGTGGAGACAAAATTGCTGTCGATCCAAGTATTGGTTTTGAACTCGGGTATAATCAAAGACTTTTTATCAGAGTAGGTGTAGGCAATTTACAAAGAACAATTAATGAAACAAGTACAACAGAACGCAGTCTGGAATTCCAACCCAATATTGGGCTTGGTTTGAAATTAGGGAAGGCACATATCGATTATGCTCTTACCAATATTGGAAGTGTTTCTGGTGTTTTAGTTTCTCATATTTTTAGTTTAAAAATAGATTTTAATTAATCAATTTTTTCATTATTAATAAAAGGCTTAAACGCAAATTCTATTCCTTATAGATATTGATAAAATAAAAATTAACTATTAAGATCAATTCCACTAACTTTAGTCTTTAATTTTATTCAATGTTAAACATACCAGACAGTCCGCATCCAAGAATCGTTATTATTGGAGCTGGATTTGCAGGCTTTAATTTGGCAAAAAAACTGCGCAAGAAAGACTTCCAGGTTGTCTTGATAGATAAATTCAATTATCATCAATTTCAACCATTGTTTTATCAAGTTGCAATGGCTGGTTTGGAACCTACTTCAATTATTTTTCCATTAAGAAAAGCATTTCAAGGGAGTCCCAATGTTCATATCAGGATTGCTAAAGTCACAAAAATTAAAGACGAAGAAAAACGAATAGATACGACTTTAGGAGAAATATATTACGACCAATTAATTATCGCAACAGGAGCAACAACTAATTATTTTGGAAACGAAGATTTTAAAAAATTTACTTCACCGCTGAAGTCGCTTTCTGAAGCATTAGCATTAAGAAATGAAATACTTTCAGATTTCGAACAAGCTTTAATGACGCCAGAATATGAAGAGCGTCAAGGATTTATAGACATTGTTATAGTTGGTGGCGGTCCAACTGGTGTTGAACTGGCTGGTTCATTAGCAGAAATGCGTAAGTACATATTACCTAAAGATTATCCAGAGTTAGACGAAAAAGAAGTTGATATTTATTTGTTTCAAGGTGGGAGTCGATTGTTAATGGGTATGTCAGATCATGCTGGAAAAAAGGCCCTAAGTTTTTTGAGAAAATTAGGCGTTAAAGTAGAATTAAATAAACGGGTAACTGGTTTTGATGGTACTTTTGTTACTACAAAAGACGGGCAAAAAATAAGAGCTCATAAAGTTATTTGGGCAGCAGGCATTAAGGGAAATTGCTTGGATGGATTATCAAACTGTGAAATTGCACGAGGCAACAGATATCTTGTTGACGAGCAACATAAACTTAAAGATTTTAAGGACATTTTTGCTTTAGGAGATATTGCCTATATGAAAACAGAAAAATATCCAAACGGTCATCCTCAAGTAGCACAAGTAGCTATTCAACAATCCAATAACTTGGCGAAAAATTTAATAAAAAATAAATCCAATGCTTTTGTTTATAAGGATCTTGGATCAATGGCGACAATAGGAAGGAACAAGGCCGTTTGCGATTTACCCAGAATGAAATTCTCTGGTTTTTTTGCTTGGCTTTTATGGCTATTTGTCCATCTTATGTCCTTGATTGGCTTTAAAAACAAAATATTTGTAATGCTGAATTGGATGTGGAATTACATGACTTATGACCAATCATTACGCGTCATTATCAATACCAAGGAAAAACCAAATAGCACAAGAATTCAAAAAACTTAATTAGTGGATACTTAATGGCAATCTTGCCATTGGCTCTTTATAATTTAAATATGGTTTTAATTCTTTAACCCTGTCCATTATTTGAGATTCAATAGTTGGCATTCTTACTTGTGCTTCAGCATCGCTTGATTGAGCCAAATCCGCAATTAATTGCTCCCACACATCTTTTTTAATGATTGGATAATTGACAATTTTATAGTCATCGCCTAATTCTGCTTTTTCAATTGCAATGTCAATGGCTTTATCCAGTCCGCCTAACTCATCTACCAATCCCTTATCAACAGCTCGTTGTCCAGTCCACACACGACCTTGAGCAACTTCATGAACTTCTTCTATTGTCATATTTCTACCTTGAGCAACTCTAGACAAAAACTTTTGATAAAGATTATCTGTCCAGTTTTGCAAGGTTTCTTTTTCTTCTTCATTAAAATCATAAAATGGGGTCAAAGAGATGGCATGCGGACTCGTTTTTATTGTATCAAAATGAATTCCCATTTTATCTTCAAAAAGTTTAGTTACGTTAGGTAACATGGAAAACACGCCAATTGATCCAGTTAATGTCTTAGGATGAGAAACTATTACATCGGCACCCGCTGCTATATAATAACCTCCAGAAGCTGCATAATCACCAAATGATGCGATTACAGGAATGCCTTTCGATTTCAACTCTTCCATTTCTCTCCAAATCACGTCTGATGAAAAAGCACTTCCCCCTGGTGAGTTGACTCTTAAAACAACAGCTTTAACTTTTTTATCTTTTCGGATTTTGTCGAAAATTTCGTGATATTTCACTTCACTAACAACGCCTCTTTGATTGGCATCATATAAGATATCTCCTTCCGCGTATATTACTGCAATTCTATTTTTTGATGTTTTCTTTTTTATAAATGTCTTTGATTCATATTCTGCTAAGTCAATATAATTGATTTCTTTACCTTCAGATATTTCTAATTGATTTCTGATCATATCTTCCACTTCATACCAATATGCTTTTTTATCAATGAGGCCTAAGTCAATGGCTGCGTCTATATTTTCAAAATTGAAATCATTGATGAATGCTTTTAAATCGGCAAGAGAAATATTTCTTGATTCACTCACTTCTTTTAAAAACAAATTATAATTATCTGTTAGAAATTCTCTTGTTTGAACTCTGTTAGAAGGACTCATATCATTTCTTCTAAATGGTTCTGTGGCACTTTTAAAGTTGCCTGCGTAAAACACATTCATTTTCACTCCTATTCGGTCCAGCATATCTTTGAAAAATGGTATCATCGCAGCGTAGCCTTTTATTTCTAACATGCCATTCGGATTTACAAAAATACTGTCTGATGGTGTTGACATCAAATAAGTAGCATTACTCAAAAAGTCTGCATAAGTGTAAATAAATTTATCAGTCGAGTCTTTGAAGTTTTGAAGGGCTTCCTTTATGATGGCATGCTTCACCATCCCTCCCTGTGTTTGCAGACCAGGCTTATAAACTATGCCTACGATATTATTATCATTTTGAGCTTTCTTGATTAAGTCTTTAATGTGGTGTACGCCAATCGCTGATTGAGGCTCAAAATCGAATTGTGTCTTTTGAACATTATCGGTTTTTTCAGGCATCAAATCATTGAACTGTAGCATTAAGACTGATTTGCTTTTAACTTGGGTATCCTTTGAAGAGAAGCTTGAACCTATGATCATGAATATAAAAATCAATGCACCAATAGCCAAAAGAGTGCCTAAACAAGAAGCAAATAAAAATTTAAAAAATTGTTTCATAATAACATCTTAATGATAGTAAAACCCAGATATCGGGTTGATAACTTTTCCAATTTGTAAAAAAGCCTCGAAAATAAGTGAATTTACCTTGATTTCCCCTTTTGACTGCAAGTTATAGATAAACGTTAAAATGCAGTCGACATAAAGACATCACATATTATAGTTTTCTTTAATTTGAAAAGGAATTGCTACCTTTGTAACGTTACAAACCAAGTTATATCGCAACATCTTGATCAAAACAATAATTTCAATTGCATTTTTTTGTTTTGTGCCATTTATTATAAATGCACAGCTTATAATTAAAACTGTAGGTGATAATAATACATCACCCTCAAATATTGTCGATAATGTCTTTTTGGGTACTGGTGTTGAAGTAACAAATATTAATTATTTTGGTTCAGATTCAGCCATTGGCATTTTTGAAAATGGCAAAGAATTCATAGGGTTGAATCGAGGTATTGTACTATCTACTGGCCTGATCAGTTCGGTAAATCAAAATGCGGAGGCATTTGCAGATACAGGGATTCAAAATGATATGACAGAAGATGAGGATCTGGAAGCATTAGCTGGAATAAATATAAATGATGTTGCAAAAGTTGAAATAAGTTTTATCCCAACTTCAGACACTTTAAACTTCAGATATGTTTTTGCTTCTGAGGAATACCCGCAATTTAATTGTGAACTGACAAATGATGCATTTGCATTTTTCATTGAAGGGCCCAATCCATCTGGTGGAAATTATAACTTTGAAAATTTAGCTTTAATTCCTGATCCAAATAACCTAGGCAACTTCCTTAATATTCCCGTGTCTATTAATACTGTAAATGATGGCACAAACTTATCAGGAGACTCAACGAATTGTAATTTAACTTTTGATCAATATTACAATAAAACACCTCAAAATTTACCTCCAGTTTTTAATGGCTACTTAGATGTCTTTATTGCACAAGCCAATGTTATACCTTGTGAAGAATACACCATTAAAATTGTAATCGCAGATGGCAAAGATGATCAATTCGACTCTGCTGTATTTTTAGAAGAAAAGAGCTTTAGCACAAATAACTTGACTATTGCAAATAATAACCCTGGGCTGGATGGGGGGATTTCTGAAGGATGTCAAGATGGACAAATTACCTTGTCAATTAATGGCATAAGAACAAATCAATATGTGATTGGTTTAAGAGCGCTTAGTGATTTAAATCTTGATCAAATCGCTATTCCTGGAATCGACTTTGTTGACCTTCCACCTGAACTTATAATCCCTCAAGGAAGCAATAGTGCTGTTTTAGATTTAATTGCATTAACTGACGGTGAAATCGAAGACACGGAACTTATTTATATAGAAATCACAACCGATGCTTGTAATGTTGATACGATTACAATTCCTATAACAGAAAACAGTTTAAGTAATTTAGAAATACCAGACACTATAAGTATTTGTTATAATATTAAAGATACCATAAGAGCATCTTTTGGAGATGAAATGCCTTTGTCAGGAGTCAGGAAGTTTGTCAGTACATCTGCTCAAACAATTAACAGCACAGATACCATCGTTTCTTCAATTTTGGTTGATGGGCTTCAAAAAACAGATCTCACACCTGATATCATAAGTGAAATTTGCATTGACTCTTTGGTTCATACACAACTTAACGACTTAAATATATTTATACAAGCACCACAGGGCCAATTATTAGAATTGTCTTCTAACAATGGTGACAGACCAGATAATGAAACGCAACAGGATAGCTTTATTAATACATGCTTTAATGTCAATGCTAATATTAATATAAATGGCGGAAACGCATTGATAGGACAAATGGATTTATCAAACACGACCTATACAGAAACCTATTTGCCAGAAGGCACCTGGAATTCTTGGTTGATTCCCAACTCTTCTGTCTCTAATGGAATTTATAATCTAATCATCATTAATGAAAGCGGAATTTTTGAAGGTAAACTTCTCAGTTGGTCAATCGCTTTTGAATCAGAATATGATTTATCATATAATTGGTTTCCAACTAACGGTTTAATACCATGTGATTGCGATTCTGTTATTTTTAAACTAAAAGATTCGCAGTATTATTATCTTTCGGTAACCGACAGTTATGGTTGCTCAAAACTTGATTCCACATGGATAGATGTTGACCCATTGCCAATGACGCCTGATATTATTAGTTGTGAATCCAATTCTACTTCTACTGTCACTTTTTCATGGGAACCGACAGTAGACTATCATGAATATGAAATTAGAATAAAGACAGCAAATCTTTGGATTCCTACAAATACAGGCGAAGTTAATTTGTATAATGGTTACCAAACCGAAGCCACCTTAGACAACGAATTTATAATTAGTGGCCTTTTTCCAGAAGAAGAAATATTTGTCGTTTTTCACGCATTAAATGAAAATGGGTGTACCAGCAATTTTGACACTATATATTGTCAATCTCAACCGTGCCTGGGAAATATTCCAGTGATAGACAGTATTATTGTAGATCAACCTTTATGTGACAATATTACACGTGTCCCAGTTCGCATCTTTGCAACAGATCCTGATATGCCATTGACATACAGAATCAATCTTAATAATGCTTATACGATTGAAAATACTACAGGAGTATTTGACCAAATTCCTCAAGGGACTTGGCCAGTTAGGATAATTGATAGCTCTGGTTGTGTTATTTTAGACAGCATCCGTGTTAATGACCCGCTACCCTTTTCATTCCAAACTCATGTTCAAAACATAGTATGTCACAACGAAAGCAATGGGTCAATCTCGGTTACACCAAATGGGGTTTTCCCTCCTTTTACTTATTTATGGGATAACATCAATTCAACCGATAGTTTAATAAACAATTTGCCTGCAAGCATTTATACAGTGACTGTTACAGATGGTGTGGGATGTACTGAAACTTTGACTTTCAACTTAGATAATCCAGATCCAATAACTTATAATTATTTACAGGTTGATACGATAAATTGCTTAGGAACGAATCAAGGTTCTGCTTTTTTAAATGTCAATGGTGGTTGGGAGCCATATAATATTTTATGGTCAGATGGTACTTCAGGACCAGAAGTTTTTAATCAGGGAATAGGAACTGCACATTTTACAATTACAGATTTTGAAGGATGCGCAATTTCAGACAGCAGTCTGATTGTGCAATTCGAAACATTCGATGTCAGCTCAACAACAAGTCCAATTGAGTGTTTTACCGATACTATTGGAGTAGCTAGTGTCGATGCAACAAATGGTTTTCCTCCTTATCAATATAACTGGGATAATGGAGAAACAGGAAGCCAAGCCTTTGAGTTACATGCAGGAATAAATTTGGTTTCTGTAACTGATGAAGAAGGTTGTGTTGTCGTTCACGAAGTGTTAATAGATTCCCCAGAAAAATTAGAAATATATTTTTCACCAACTATTCCATCATGCATTGGCGCTAGTGACGGTGGTGTGGCAATAGAAATCACAGGTGGTATAGGCACACCATATGACATCAATTGGTTTGACGGCAGCTTTAGTACTAATGTACAAAACTTGGCTGCTGGAGAATACTGTGTCACTGTAACGGATGGTACAGGATGTGATGAAAGTGCTTGTTTTAACCTGCCAGATGCTCAACGAATAAATTTAAACGCCAATATTACATTTGCAGATTGCTTTGGTAATTGTAACGGTGCAATATCCGTTAATCCATTTGGCGGAAGTGGATCATTCAATTATGCTTGGTCTGGACCCAATAACTTCAGCTCACTTTCAAAAGACATAGATAACCTTTGTGTAGGCACTTATTTCTTAACCGTATCAGAATCGGCTGAACCAAGTTGTTTTGAGGTTTTCGAATATGAGGTTGATCTGATAAGTGAATTACAAGCATTTATTCAAACAAATAGGTTTATATCATGTTTTGGTGGGAATGATGGTATATTATTAGCGGTTCCTTCAGGTGGCATTGCTGATTATGAATATGAATGGTCTTCAAATGTCATCAGTCAAAACGAAAATGCGGCGTTAAATTTAAGTGCAGGCATTTATGATCTCACCATTACAGACGCCAATGGCTGCACAAATATTGCAAGTCAAACACTCGTAGAACCTGACAGTTTAACATTAAACTTTAGTAATGTTGATGTTATCTGCTTTGGTGAAAACTCAGGCAGCAGCATGCTAAATATAGAAGGAGGAACACCTGAGTATATCACCTTATGGGAAACGGGAGAAGAAACAACTTTTTTAAATAATTTACCCGCTGGTAATTATTCCGTAACTGTGACAGATCGGTTGGGATGTCAGACAATCGATAAAACATTAATCAATGAGCCGCCAGACAGTATTAAAATTATTCCTGAGATTAGTACTGTCACATGCTTTGATGGAAATGATGGCCAAATTTCTATTTTCACTGAAAATACAATAGAACCAGTAAGCTACAGTTTAGATAATATAGATTATAAATTTGATAGAACTTTTGTAGGCTTATTTTCTGATTTTTATACAACTTACATTATTGATGATAATGGATGTACAGCAGAACTTGAAGTTTTTATTGATCAATCACCTCAATTGGAATTAGATCTGGGTCCATCAATTGTTGTCTTTTTTGGAGAAGAAGCCAATTTAAATGTCACAGTACAAAATAATAAAGGAGATCTATCATATATCTGGAGTTCTCCTAATGGTGATATTGATTTTAGCTGTCAAGAATGTCCAAACCCTATTGTTTCAAATATTACAAGTTCTTTTGTTGCAAATGTCGTGGTTACAGATGAAAATGAATGTACTGGAAAACAGTCAATAAATATTTTTGTTGACCAAGAAGATCAAATTGATGTACCAAAAATATTTACTCCTAATAATGATAATATCAACGATAGACTCAATATTTTTGGAAGTCCCGATATCGTTATTTTATCATTTAAGGTCTATTCTAGAACTGGTAATTTGATTTTTGAAGGCAATAATATGGTACCTAACGATCTACAAAATGGATGGGATGGAACATTTAAAAATGAAATCGCCCCAAATGGCACTTACACTTGGACAGCTGAATACCTCCTTGAAAATGGCACAACTGCTTTTAAATCTGATCAAACGACTCTCTTAAAATAAATTACATATTATAATAATATGTAATATGTAATTCGTATCTTTAACGTTTATTTTACATTATCCTTTGAATTTTAAATCTCAAATATCATTCGTTTTAATCTTTTCAGCTTTATTTGTAAGCTTACATATTAAAGCACAGGATCCTTTTTTTTCATACACAAGTGAAGAGGATACTTATTTTAATCCGGCGAATTCATTCAATGCATTGTTAAGCACAACCAAGGCTAATTTTGATTTACAATTTAGAGATCAATGGAGTTCAATTACCAGTAACAATACCTATGCAACAATTAGATTGCAGGGTGATTATAACATTTACCAATCAAATGAAGACAGTTGGAATGGAGGTCTTTTATTCCTATCTGATAATACGAATGAAGGATTTTACAAACAAACATCTGTCAGATTTATAATGTCATATACGCGCAGATTAACAGGCCGCAGTTTTACAAATACAAATGCACATTTTATCAGTGGCGGGTTTTCATATGGCTTTACTCAAACCAATATTGATTTCAATAGCTTGTGGTTCGGTCGTCAATTTGATACCAATTTGTTAATTATTGACCCCAGTATTTCATCAGGAGAAAATCTTAATACTGACAGCAATAAATTTAATGATTTAGCATTTGGTCTCAAGTGGATGTTTTTACCCAGCGATGAAAGCCTTTACAGTGCAAGTTTGGGATTTGACCATATTAACAAGCCATCTAACAGTAATAATTCCTCCGCAATTACATTATCGACGCGTATCAATTTACAATTATATGCTAAGATGCCTATTGATGATTTGTTATCCCATGAAGCAAAAATAACTTTGATTTCTCAAGAGCCATTTTATCAAATTGTACCATCTTATCAATTAAGCGTTGGTATTGATAATTTAGAAAATGACCTAGCTGTGGGTGTCGGCATAGGAAGCAGATTGGTCAATGCAGCAAACGGTTTAGGAATGGATGCTGTTATTTTCAATGTCGGACTCTCTGCTGATAATTGGAATATGAATTTTAGTTTCGATTTAACAATGTCAAACCTGAATACTTATGTCAATGGCAATGGTGCAATAGAACTTACGCTGGGATATAGGATATTGAATGACTAAGCGCTTCCATTCGTTAATTATTATTTTTTATATTATTTTGGGCTAACAATTTTTATGAATTGATGCTACTCAAGCCATTCTTATATCTTATTGCATTCATTCGTGCAATTCTATTGATAATACCAATGGCCATTTTTTTAGGCGCCTACTCAATATTGTCAAGTTTCCTATTTAAAAATACGGTTGATCGTGCATTTGCTCTTCGACGGTTATATGTTCGATATGCATGTTTTGTGATGGGCATCATCATTGAAAAAGAAGGTAATCCCACTGTCAAACCAGCAGTCTATGTTTCAAATCATCGCAGTTTATCTGATCCATTAATTACAAGTCCTTTTCTCAATGCTTTTATAATTGCTAAAGCAGAGGTAGAAAATATTCCTTTGATTTCTACAGGTGCAAAATTGACAGGGATATTATTTGTAGAGAGAGAAAGTAAAGATAGTCGGTCTGCTGTCAGAGAAAAAATGGTTGAAACATTGGAAGAAGGCCAAAATGTGTTGGTTTACCCAGAAGGAACAGTAAATCATTTGAAAACACCACTACCATATCGACCCGGCACCTTTAAAACTGCAGCTAAAATGGGTCTACCAGTCATACCGATCGTTTTAGAATATAAACATGAAAAAGATTTGTGGTATAACAGACAAATGGTAAGCCATTTTTTCCATCAGTTTGGATGGCCACTAACTAAGGCCAAACTTGCATTTGGTCCACCTATCTCAAACACTGATGGTGAACTTTTAAAAAAAGAAGTAGAAGTTTGGACTATCAATAAAATAAATGAAATGCACTCAAATTGGAAAAGTGTTTTCTCAAATCAGTAAGGCTATCTATTTATCGCTGATAAATTTTAACGATAATGAATTTACGCAATGTCTGGTGTTCTTTTCAGTCAACCTTTCTCCTTCAAAAACATGTCCTAAGTGACCATCACAATTGTTACATACTATTTCAATTCTTCGGCCATCAGCGTCAGGAACTCTTTTAACAGCACCTTCAATCTCGTCATCAAAAGCAGGCCATCCACACCCTGAATTAAATTTATCCTTGGAACGATATAATGAAGCATCACACTTTCTGCACTTGTAAGTACCACTTAAATAATGATCATTATATTCTCCTGTAAACGGTCTTTCTGTCCCTTTATTTTCAATGACAGCTGCTTCTTCTGGTGTGAGGTCATTAAACTTTTTCTCGTTCATCATTTAATAAGTGTTTGAATTTTTCTTTTACTTTATTCACTTTAGGTTCTATAATTATTCTACAATAACCTTGCTCCTGATTATTATTAAAATAATCTTGATGATAATCTTCAGCTGGATAAAACTTACTAGCAGATTTTACTTCTGTAACAATATTATTATCCCAAATTTCTGCGGCTTCATTTTGAATAAAACTTTTAGACATTTCTTTTTGATCATCGGAGGTCGCATAAATGCCTGACCTGTATTGAGTACCAATATCATTGCCTTGCCTATTTAAAGTTGTCGGATCATGACTTGTAAAAAATACATAAAGCAAGTTTTTCAAGGTAATGATGTTCGGATCAAACGATATTTCTACGACTTCATTATGCCCAGAAAAGCCAGTACAAACATCTCTGTATGTTGGATTTACAAGATGTCCATCCATAAATCCTGATACAACGCTTTTTACACCTTTTAAATTTTGAAAGACTGCTTCTACACACCAAAAACATCCTCCTCCTAAATAAATTTTCTCTAAATTATCCATATTAATATATGAAATAACCAATGCTATGGTTTTGTTCAATTTCGTACTAAAATTAATCAGATTTCTTTAATAAAAAAGAGCTGTAATAAATTACAGCTCCTCATTTTTAGTTAGTTAATATTATTATTAATTGGGGTTTCTTCCTCCGTCTAGATAATTTTGATATTTTTCTAATCCATCCCAATCTGCATTTGCAGCATACTCAGCTTGTTTTGGCCAAGATCCTGGATCTGCTAATTGATATCTTGGTCCTGCAGCTTCTAGAATTCCATTCAAGCGCTCTACAGATGTTTGTGACAAAGCTCTCCAAGTATTAATTCCTGCGTCATGTAAAAGACCTTCAATTTTAGGACCGATGCCTTCAATTGCTTTCAAGTCATCTTGCTTATAACCTTTTAAAATACCTAATTTTATAAATAGTTTTTCAGCCTTAGATTCCGACCCATCTGATTTTTGCGTTGCTATTAGACCATCAAAATTCCTATCTGCCGCAAGTGCAGCTTGTTCAGCCCAATTAGATGGATCAATTATCTTGTATTTATCACCATAACCATCAAGTATAGCTCTTAAATCACTCTCAGAGTTCCTCGACAACATTGCCAAAGTCGATATGCCATTTTCCTTTAAAACAGATTCCATTTTTGGTCCTATACCTTCAATGATCTGAAAATTATCAGATTTTACTTTAGCATACTTATCAGCATCACCCACACTGCCTCCTTGACTTCCACTATCACTTCCAGAAAATTGATTTGAAACAACGGCACCCAATCCTGCTCCTGATAATCCAGATGTAAATGAAGCTATATTACTTTTATCATCACCACCTGAATCATCACCGCTAGAATCATCACCGCCAGAATCATCAATTCCTGAATCATCACCGCTAGATTCATCACTTCCTGAATCATCACCGCCTTCTATATATGATCCAGAGTCGGCATTTGCATCCAAGCCTGAAACAATACCTGCATCAATATTTGTATCTAAATCAGCATCAGCATCAGAAATGCCCAAATTTAAATCAACATCGCCCACTTCTGAATCAGCACTTAATGCCTTCAACTCATCAAATGAAGCTTCTAATTCTTTATACCGTCCTTCACAAAGTGCCAGATCTCCTTTTAACCTAGAATTTTCTTTTCCACAATTTAAAAGTTCCTCCTCTAATCTTGCAATTTCTTTTCTAAGATCAGCAGCTGTGGCTTCCATGTCATGAAACATTTTTTTCCACTTTGACCAAATAGCCCACCCTAAAGCAAGCCCTAATAAAAATGGTAGAAGCCAAGCTAACCACCAGTATTCACAAAAATTAAATATATTTAGCATTAACATAATTATCATTTTATTATTTAACAATCTGAAGTTCTGTTCTTCTATTCTTTGCTCTTCCTTCTTCAGTTTTATTATCACCTATTGGTTGACGTTCACCTTTAGATCTTATCATTATTTTATTTGGATTAACACCCCTTCTAATAAGATAATTTGATATAGCAGTCGCACGCTTTTCACCAAGTTCCATATTAAAAGCATCTGAATCAACATTATCAGTATGCCCCGTCAACCTAACTTTTTCACCTGAAGCAACAACGCGTTTTGCAACATCATTTAAGTAGGCTTCAATTTCCTTGTCGGCTATTTGTTTAGTAGAATTAAATGGAAAATAAATAAGCGTACGATCATCGATTTCCTTTATCTTTTTTGTATTTTTTAAATAGCGAAAAGCAATAAGGTTATTTAATTCTTCTTGAAGGCATTCATCCCCTTTGTTGCCACTTGACAATTTTACTCTATCAGATTCAAGGTTTTCAAAAAGCTTAAGTACGTTTTTTGCTCTTGCCATTCCTAAGTCCGTATCCCCAGAGAAAGATTCATCTTTTGAGTAAAGCCCTTGAATTTGCAATTGGCTATCATCTGAGAGATTACTTACCAACGAATCTCTAAAAGCTACCCAAGCTGGTTCTGCATTTGGTTGAGCATCAGAGCAAGCAAACTTTAAAGGAGTTAGCTTTTTGACAACTCGTTTTTCTATTGGTGTCACAGCTTCAATTTCAGAAACAGGGGCTCCCCCATTTCCATTTGCACAACATTTATCTTTACAAAACCAATAAAAAATTCCAAGCAAGACCCACAGCACAATAATTAGTATTACACGCATAGTCCGGTTTGTATTTAAATTAAAAAATTAATATTCGGAATAATTCTAAGGATTATTGCATCACAGCAATATTTTATTTGTCCAAATTGATTATATAGGATGTGAACAGCAACTTACTGATTAAATATACAAATAAATGCTTCTTTTATAGAGTTTATGCAAAATAATTAATAGGCTCACTTATCTCATAAAATAAATTCATGCACCAAATAGATTAATGTAATACCTTTAGATTTCATACCGGAAGTTCTAATTATAGAACATGCCACCATTCATTAAGTTATCATTTTTCTTCATTTTAGGAATTTCGTTTTCAAGAGTACTTGGTATTCCTATTTCGTTATCTGGTGATATTATAATATTATCAATTCTAACTTTTGTCTTGACTATACGCACAATTCATAAGAAGTATAAATGCACATCCCTCATTTTTTTGACAACCATAATGATGGGAATCATTCAATCGCAGATCCAAATTTCAAATCACTTTTCTAAGAATTCCATTCTCGAAGAAATTACAAATCAGGAAGCTTTTTCAATAATAAAAATAAACAGCGTTTCAAAAACGATGTTCGGATATAAATTTGATGCTGTTTTGAAAGCTTTCGAATCCGAAGCGCATGACTTAAAAGAGATTGGTTCTAAAATAATCTTATACAGTTCTGATAGTCTTCAGATCCAAGAAAATAAATATTACGCAGCTGTGATTAAAATTCGACTATTAGAAAATCCAAAAAATCCTTGCATGCCTAATTTTAAAAATATTTTAGCCAATAAAAATATTTTTTTTCAAGGCAACTTTGTTAAAACAAAGACTCCTATTGAATTAAAAAACAAAAAGCTTTCTATAAAGGAATGGTTTATAAAAATAAGACAGAAAGCCATAATTAAAATCAGTCGCCATTTACAATCTGACAAATCAAAAGCTATTGTCGCAGCACTCGTATTTGGAGATAAAACCCAACTATCAAAAAAGACTAAAGAGGCATTTACTGATTCTGGTTCCATACATATTCTGGCGGTTTCTGGTCTGCATGTTGGATTAGTTTACTCAATCGTTTTGATGCTGACATTTTTCATTCAAGATAAAAATAAATATGCCATAATAATTCTTTTGATCAATGCATCATGCATATTAAGTTATATGTTTATTACTGGCTTAAGTACCTCAGTAACCCGTGCTTCAATAATGATTATTCTATTTTTGATTGGAAGGTCATTCGGAAAATTTACCAGTCTGTTTAATTTCATTGGGCTTGCAGCTCTTATTATTTTATTTGAAAACCCAAATGAGCTTTTTGCAGTTTCATTTCAATTTTCCTTCCTCGCATTAATCAGTATCCTATTTTTCTACAAACGATTAGAATCTTTTTATTGTCCTACTAATAAAATATGCAGATACATATATCAGTTGATTCTTGTTTCAATATCAGCTCAAATTCTGGTATTTCCATTGGTCATTTTTTATTTCAATCAATTCCCAATGTATTTTTGGCTTAGTGGAATCATAGCAGTCCCCCTGTCATTTTTAACAATAGTCTTGACATTCAGTTTGTTGCTTTTTTCATTGCTAAATCTTGAATTTATAAATTTTACAATTGCAAGCTTAATGGATTTTTGTATTAACATAATGCATATATCTATGGCAAAAATCAGTCAATTACCTTTATCTACTTTAGAACAAATTTCAATATCCCCATTTAATCTGCTTTCTGTTTATGCCCTTCTAATTATAATTATTATTACGCTATCATTTAGAATTAAAAAAGTCATTTTTCTTCTGCCTTTAATTATCATCATAAACTCCGCTTTTACCGTTATCTTAAAAAATAAATCATGGAAGAAAAGTGAATTGGTTGTTTACCATTTTAATAAAAAATCATATATCCATATAAATGAAAACGGACAAGTTTATGAGTTATTTTCAAATGGTATGACAGATAAAGTTATTGAAAACATAACATTTAAATACAATCATTGCCATTATATATGCAACCAAGATTCGGATGAAAAGCCATTTGAGCAAAAGAGTGGCCTCTTTAAATGGAAGGAAACAATTTTTAGTATAAATCCCATAAGACCCATTTATAATTGCTCAAGGCCTATAGCTTTTTTAATCCTTACAAAAAATGACATAGAGGATATCTCTCATTTTATTTCAAATAATGAAGTAAATAAAATCATCCTTGATGGTTCATGGCATTATTCTAAGGAGAAGAAAGAAATATTAAAATTGGCGGAAAGACATGCTATTCCTGTACATGATACTTATTCGAAAGGTGCATTCATCTTTTCAAATTAACCTATTACATGGAAAAGTTACTATTTACAAAAAGTGAACGAAGATCAATAATTTTTTTAATTGGTATTGGATTAGCATTTCAAACTTATTCCATCTATTTAAAACCAAATAATTCCCTAAGCATTCATCCAAGTCTAAATGACTATTTAACCTCCGTAAATATCGAAACTATTGATAGTAGTGAACTTGTATTATTGAAACAACCAAAAAAAAATGAAAAGTCAAAAATCGGCAATGAAGATTCAAAAGACAACACTGAATTTAATAATGTAATGCAAGAGCGAAACAGTAGTTTCCAATTATTTAATTTCGATCCTAATAGTTTAGACAGCATTGGCTTTATTAAGCTTGGTCTTAAACCATGGACAGTAAAAAATATTTTAAAATACCGTAATCACAATGGTGTATTTAAAAAATCAAGTGACTTACAAAAAATATATAGCTTGGATTCTATAACCTTTGATAGAATAAAGGGATATTGCTCGATTGATTCAGAACGGTTAAAACCAAAAAAGTTATTATCTAAAGATAACCTTCCTACCTCCTCCAAAACAAATTTTGTAAACATAAACTTAGCAGACACCAGTCTTTTAAAAACTATTTATGGGATAGGACCTAAGTTGGCGTCTCGTATAATAAAATATAGAAAAAACATTGGCGGCTTTCATTCTGTCAATCAACTGACTGAAGTCTATGGCATAGAGAAAGAAATCATCGTCAAAAATTCATCAATATTGACTTGTACAGGACCTCTAAAAAAAGTATCTATAAATACGATTTCCAAAGACTCATTAGTGAAACATTTCTATTTCAATTTTAAAACAGCCAATGCTATTTTAAAATATAGAAAACAACATGGCAAAATAGAATCACCAGATGCATTAAATAAAATTATTGCTATTGATAGTCTGACTAAAACCAAAATCAAACCATATATTGACTTTACTTAGCCAAATAAAATTAAATTCAAGGATACATTAATTTAACAAAAATCAGATTTCTTTGTTATCTCTTACGTTATGCTTCTAAAATAAAAGTCTACATTTACATCAACAAATTTTGTCTTTTTGAAAAATCTAAAACACCTAAATAAATACTTTATTAAGTACAAATGGCACTTACTTCTAGGTACCATTTTCGTAGGTATTTCAAACTTTTTCATGGTATTAGTGCCTAGGGAGATAAGAAAATCCTTAGACTACATCATTGATAAAACACAATCTGTTGACTCAGGTGATACAAGTGCAAGCTTTATGGAGACATTTGGCGGTGACATGATGAAATTTTCTGCCCTCGTTTTAGGATTGACAGTTGTCATGGGCTTCTTTTTATATCTTACTCGTAAAACAATCATTGTCATGTCTAGGCTAATGGAGTATGACATGCGGAAGGAAATTTATGAGAAATATCAAACATTAGACTTAGCATTTTATAAAATAAACAAAACAGGTGATTTAATGTCACGTGTTTCTGAAGATGTATCCAAAGTCAGAATGTATTTAGGTCCTGGTGTCATGTACAGTATTCGTGTCGCATTATTATTTGCTTTTGTCATCTATTCAATGTTTCAAGTAAATGTTAAACTATCTTATTATACACTTTTACCACTCCCCTTTCTATCAATTTCAATATACTATGTAAGTAGAATTATTCATCGGAGAAGTGATTTAATCCAGAGACAGATTTCAAAATTAAACAGTATTGCTCAAGAGGTTTATTCAGGAATTCGTGTGGTAAAATCATATGCAAAAGAAGATCAGTTTTATGATCATTTTGATGAGCAGAGTGAGGATTATAAAGTTAAGGCTTTAAAACTTGCTCGCGTCAATGCTATGTTTTTTCCATTAATGATTTTGTTGGTTTCTGCGAGTAACCTGTTAACAGTATACATTGGTGGTCTGCTTGTTTCAAAAGGAGAAATTACAGCTGGTAATATTGCTGAATTTGTAATTTATGTAAATTATTTAACATGGCCAATTACATCCATCGGCTGGATAGCTTCTATTGTTCAGCAAGCTGATGCATCACAAAAAAGGATCAATGATATGTTGCAGGTTGATCCCCAAATTAAAAACGAAACAATTGACGAAAAAACCTTTCAAGGTGATATCGAATTTGATAATGTCACTTTTACATATCCAGATACAGGGATCACAGCAGTAAAAAATGTATCATTTAAAATTAATAAGGGTGAAAAACTTGCCATTGTTGGAAGGACTGCTTCCGGTAAAAGTACATTTGCTGATTTGTTACTTCGATTTTATAATGTAAGTGAAGGAAGAATACTGATTGATGGAAAAGACATCAATTCACTAGACTTGTATAACTTGAGATCAAAAATTGGATATGTACCACAAAATGTATTTTTATTTTCAGACACTATAGAAAATAATATTAAGTTTGGCGACCAAAATTCAAGTGAAGGTGACATTTATTTAGCTGCAGAAAATGCTGCTATCAAAGATGACATTGATGAGTTGCAAGATGGTTTTGAAACGGTTATTGGAGAAAGAGGCGTTACGCTTTCCGGAGGTCAAAAACAAAGATTATCCATTGCCCGAGCACTTATAAAAAATCCTAATATTGTCATTTTAGATGATTGTTTGTCTGCATTGGATGCCAATACAGAACATAAAATCCTAAATTATCTTGATGAAGAACTGGCTGATAAAACTTCCATTATTATTACACATCGCATTTCAAATCTTATGAAATTTGATAAAATAATTGTTTTAGAGAATGGTTCTATTGTCGAAGAAGGAACACATGAAGAACTAATGAAAAATGAAGGTTACTATACCCAAATCATCAAAAATGAGTTTGATTCAACAGAAGAATAAACTGGAAATTTATTGTAACTTGAAATTTTTCTTTGAAATTATAGGAAAAAAACTATTTTTACTAGCAAATTAATGTAAAGTGGATAGCGATAATAAGTTTGAAAGTGTATACTCTTCTAAAGTAAGAGCTGGAAAAAGGAGAACATATTTCTTTGATGTTAGACAGACAAAAGGCGAAGATTACTATATAACAATTACTGAAAGCACGAAACGGTTTGATGGAAATGGATACGAGCGTCATAAAATTTTCTTATATAAAGAGGATTTTAATAGGTTCATGAATTGTCTTAATGATACAGTGAACCATGTAAAGCAAAGCCTGATGCCCGACTTTGATTACGAGCTTTACGAAAGGAGACAAAAAGAATGGGAAGAAAAACTTGCATTAGAACAAGCACAAGCAAAAGCTGAAGAAGCAAAAGCCGAAGAAGCAATAGATCCTGAACCAAATGTTGAAGAAGCTGAAGAACCAACAAGCGACGAAGATATGAGTTGGTAATTAATACCACTCCAACTATAACAAAACATCTCATAACCAAATGCTGTTACATATATCTTTGTAACAGCATTTTTATTTTCATATAATTATTCTTAAAACATATAACGGAAGAATTTTTTCATGTCATCAGATAATTAATTCATCTACCATCACACCTAAAATTCAATATATGCCATCTAATAAAAAAAATGATGGCTAATGCGCAGACGTAAGAAAATTAAAACCTCCAACAATTCCGGTTCTATCGCCGATATCGCATTTTTATTGTTGATATTCTTTATGGTAACAACAAGCTTCGAAAGAGAAAATTATATTCCTATGAATTTGCCTCCCCTCTATGATGGGCCATCAAGTAAAGTTGATAAAAATAGAATTGTTACCATAGCTTTGAATGGCAACAATCAAATATTGATTGAAGGCGAAGAAACTGGTTTTCCAAATTTATCACAGTCTATTACCAATACGTTAAATGAAGCAATTGTAAAAAGCAATCATCCAATCATTAAACTCAATTTACATCACGAAGCAAATTATGAGGCATACATGACGCTTATTTCAGCAATAAAAAATGCTATTAAGATTACAAAAGAATCGAAAATTCAAGAAATGTTCACCACTGTTCTAGAAAAAATAACACCTGAACAGCTTGATAAATTTAATGCTGCCATATCTTTTAAGATTTCTGAAACTGAAGTTAAGTATTAATTCATAAAATGAAATGTCGAGAATATGATAAAAAGAAAAAAAATTGAAACGCCCGAATTTAATACTACAGCTCTACCTGATATCATTTTTATGCTTTTATTCTTTTTTATGGTAGTAACTGTTATTAGAAAAGAAAACGAAAATATTAAAATCATTCTGCCATCGGTGAGTCATGCTGAACAAATAGAACAAGATGATAATTATGTGTTTTTGTCTATAGATAAAAAAGATGATGACAAAATTGTTTATCACATGAACAATCAAAAATTTAATGAGTTATTGCATCTAAAAAGTGCGCTAGCATTATTTAAAAAGAAAAGTAATAATACGCAATCAATAATAGCCAAAATTAAAATTGAAAAATCACTAGCACTAGCAATTGTTAATCAAGTTAAACGCCTTTTACAAGAGCTAGAGATTTACCGTTTAGAATATCTTGTAAAGCGAAAGTAATAGATTCACTATTGACTTTGATTATTGCTCAACTTTCTGTATAATTACGAAAAATAGAAATAATATGGACAGTCCAAAAAGAGCTGGTGATGCACCTATTAAGGTTACGTTAGAAGCAGGAAAAAGATATTCATGGTGCAGTTGTGGTCTTAGTGAAAACCAACCATATTGCGATGGTCAACATAAAGGCACATCATTTTCACCAGTAAAATTTGTTGCAGAAGAAAGTAAAGACGTTTGGTTTTGTGCTTGTAAACAAACTAAAAATTCTTGCTTTTGCGACGGGAGCCACAATGCTTAAACATTTAAAATCTGGTTTCTATCTAGAATTATATCCTTCAATTCTTTAAGTGCTTGATATTCTCTTGGCAGTACTTTTTTAAAGGCATCTTTAATTGTGAAGTAAGTTCCTTTTTCTATTCCAGGGACAATTGATTTTATTTTGGACTTTACTAATTTAACATCATGTTTGATTATGCCTCTAATTGATGGAATGTCATGCCAATCAGCTTCGATGGCAATATTTGAAACGTTTTTCCCTTGATCATCAGTAGAACCTTCAAGTTCTATGTAATTTTGATTAGGTGCTTGATGCACATTTAAATCAGGCAATTGCCAAATGTCAGGGTCATTATCCATATCATTTGGAATAAGTAAAATTTCGAGACCTTTTTGGTGACATCTGTAAACTATCAATCTTGCACTGTCTAATACACTCATTAAATTAGAATATTTACTAAAAAGACAGCAAAATAGTTAATTAGGTTTAGGAAACGGGCTTTTTTTTTAGAAAAAATGTTGATCAAATTCTTTTTTTGGACTTTTTATCTTTTTCCTTTGACCGCAGATCTTGTTCAAACATTTTTTCGAGCTCAGAAAAGTCTAATCCTTGAAGCATTTTATTCAATGCATCTTCATCAATACCATCCATTAAGGATTCTAACTTATTCATATCAAGGTCCTGGAATAGCATCATACCCTGTTTCATCATTTGATCGATTTCTTCGGAATCCATGCCTTCAGGAAATAAATCTGAGAACAATGTATTTAAATCACCATTCATCAACATGCTCATTTGACTGGTATCGAGCAATTGTTCTAATTGCAGCGCATCATTAGAAAATAGATTTGAAAAATCGATGCTGTCCATAACTTGTTCCAGTTGCCTCATAGCATCTTCCATCGCTTTATTGATATCATCAAATTGGTTATTGTTCTTTTGTTGGTTTTGAGCCACAAGAGAAAAACTTGTAAATAAAAGAATAGCAAATACTTTAAAATATTTTTTCATTTGAACTGGATTTAATTTAAAAATTAGGCGGCATTCTTTTTAATAAAAAGGTAATAAAGCGTCAATAGGATTATCTCATCTGCGTCAGCTTCATTAAAGTCATGGAATAAAGAAAATACTCGTGTTGATTCGCCAACTATATCTTCGTTTTTTACATTGATATGGGCTACATCTTTATCATGCATCATTATTCTAGCATATTTCCTACTGGATTTATTATCAATAAAAGCAATTTTTTTATCCATAGGATCAATTAACTGATTGTCTTCATCAATATGACCAAGAACGGATCCATCCATCATGACTTCAGTTTCATTTCCATTAAATGTTAAACGGTATTTGCTTTTTTTTGATTGCGCTAATAAGATAACTTGATCATCATTATAACTTTCTTTGAGAGAAAATGCAATTAAAGGTTCTTGGTAAATAGTCGACAATACCCCTCGCGAATATGCAGCATTTGTTTTTCTTGTTTTCTTTAGTACCGGCTGAGCCGCCAGCAGTTTAAACTCATCTTCTTCAAACGGTATCAAACCTTCTTTAAATTCCGAAAGTAACTTATTCAAATATCTTAAGTCACGCATCATTTGTCTGCGGAAAGATTTTGTTCCCAAAAAGAACGAAAGCATTTGAAGGAGTATGAATAATACAGCTCCGAAGAGTATTAAACTGAATAATATTGATTTTAAAAATCCCAAATTTTATCTTTTCAAATTAAGTAAAAAATTCAATGTATTTAGATAGTTTGAGAACAGCATTTTTAAGCATAATCCAAAAAAAGGCCTAAAGGAAATAATCCTTTAAGCCATATTAGAAATAAATCTTTATAATCGTCTATTTTATATACTAATTCTAACCTAAATAAGATTTAAGTGCGTTTTTATTGACAGATTTTCTCAATCTTCTTAAAGCACGCTCTTTTATTTGTCTTACTCTTTCTCGTGTTAGACCGTATAATTCACCAATTTCTTCTAGAGTTAAGGACTTATGTCCATTCAAACCATAGTAGGCAGAAAGTACTTCGATTTCTCTAGAAGATAATAGAGACAAACCAAATTTTACTTCTTCTCTTAAAGACTCTTCCATCAATCCTAAATCAGGGGATATTTGATCTGCTGCTGAAAATAAATCCAACATTGTAGCTTCTCCTTCTTCTCCTCCTACTGGTGCATCCATAGATAAATGTCTTCCGCCACCTTGAAGTACATTTCTGATATCAGAAATTTTCATTTCTAATAATTCAGCAAGTTCTTCGTGGGTTGGATTCCGTTCAAATTCTTGTACAAATGAAACGAAAGCTTCGTTTACTTTAGAATATGAACTTACTTTATTTAGAGGCAATCTCACCATTCTTGCGTTTTCAACAATGGCTTGAAGGATTGATTGTCTGATCCACCAAACTGCATAAGAAATAAATTTGAATCCTCTTGTTTCATCAAATCTTTTGGCAGCTTTCATCAGCCCCATATTTCCTTCATTGATCAGGTCACTTAATGCTAAGCCTTGGTTTTGATATTGTTTAGAAACTGATACAACGAATCTCAAATTGGCTTGAGTTAATCTCTCAAGTGCCCATTTGTCTCCCTCTCGTATTCTCCTCGCCATTTCAGCCTCTTCCTCGGGTGCTAACATCTCGATTTTAGAAATATCATTAAGATATTTATCGAGTGCCAAACTCTCTCTGCTCGTAATTTTATTCGTGATCTTTAACTGTCTCATCTCCTATTTATGTAACTTTTTTTGTACTAAGTATTGACTTTCTAATGATTTTTTACTAAACCTGTAACATTACTTACAAGTATTGCACCAATTTAGTTCACAGAATGGTAAAATTTTTGCCAAATACATTATAAAATTCTGTATTGGAAATTCTAGGAAGGTAGGAACAAAATTAAAAAAGGAAATTAGTATAAAATAATTTTGATCAAATTAATTCAACTAATTTCCTTTTATTACAAAAATCGGATGATTTTAGGCGATTTTAGCTTTCTTGTGGCTTATTATCTCTTGGATTAGGCAATAAAACTCTGCGAGATAATTTATATTTTCCAGATTTCGGATCAATTCCAATCAATTTAACTTTTACAGGATCTCCGACTTTAAATACTTCACTTACATCATTTATTCTTGAATGAGATATTTCCGATACGTGAAGCAAACCACTCTTGCCTTTAAAATCAACAAAAACACCATATGTTTGAACTGAAGCAACAACAGCATCAAAAACATCTCCGACACTTGGTTCAAATGCAATTTCTAAGACCGCATCTTTTGCCATTTTTAAAGAATCAGCATCATTAGATGAGATAGAAACAACACCTTTGTCATCAACTTCTTCAATATTGATAACAGCACCAGATCTCGCTTGAATATCTTGAATAACTTTTCCTCCTGGTCCGATTACAGCACCAATAAAGCTTTTATCAATAACGATTTCTTCGATTCTAGGCGCATGTGGTTTCAAGTCTTCATTCGGAGTCGATAAAGACTTAGCCATTTCATTTAAAATATGAATTCTACCATCTTTAGCTTGGATTAGTGCTTTTTCCATAGTTGAATATGGCAGTCCATCAATCTTAATGTCCATTTGACAAGCAGTAATTCCATTTTCAGTTCCTGTCACTTTAAAATCCATATCGCCTAATGCATCTTCATCTCCTAAGATGTCAGAAAGAATGGCAATTTTGTCTCCTTCAGCGATCATACCCATTGCAATTCCTGAAACAGGAGATTTGATTGGAATACCGCCATCCATTAATGCTAATGAACCAGCACAAACAGTTGCCATTGAAGAAGAACCGTTTGATTCTAATATATCAGAAACCAATCTGATTGTATACGGCACATCATCTGGTAAAACTTGCTGTAGTGCTCTAGAAGCTAAATTAGCGTGTCCAACTTCTCTTCTTCCAGGTCCTCTCATTGGTTTAATTTCACCAACAGATAGTGCAGGGAAGTTATAATGAAGAATAAATTTAGAGTAGTAATTTTCCAAAGCGGTATCAATCATTTGCTTATCCAACTTTGTACCTAAAGTCAAAGATGTCAATGCTTGCGTTTCGCCTCTGTTAAATATAGCTGAACCGTGAGCTGAAGGTAAGTAATCAACTTCAGTCCAGATGGGTCTAACTTGATCAAACTTTCGACCATCAAGTCGTGTATCTTCATCAAGGACCATTTGTCTGATTGTTGCCTTTTGAATTTTTCCTAAGTACTTAGCAGCAAGTTCTCCAAATTCTTCAAAATACTCTTCACCTTTTTCTTCTTTCAATTTATCTTCCAGCCCTTGAGCAACTTCAGAAAACTGTTCTTTTCTTTGTTCTTTATTCAAGGCTCCTCTAGCGACAGTAAGTATAGGATCAACTGAATATGCTTTTACATAATTATAAAGCTCTTCATTTATTTCTTCAACTTCGATTTCTCTTTTTACTAAAGCTTTATCGCCAACTAATTTAGCCAGATCTAATTGAGCTTGACATTGAACCTTGATTGCTTCGTGTCCTGCTTTTATGGCGTCAATTAATTCTTCTTCTTGACATTCTTTAGCTTCTCCTTCTACCATCATCACATTTTCTAATGTGGCTGCAACGATGATTTCTAGGCTTGCATTTTCTAGTTGTGATTTTGCTGGATTGATAACATATTCGCCATCAATTTTTGCAACGCGCACTTCAGAGATAGGACCAGCCCAAGGAATATTAGATACAGACAAAGCGGTAGATGCAGCTAAAGCTGTATATGCATCAGGTAATCTGTCCAATTCTCCTGAGATTAAATTAATGATAACTTGAGTATCATTCATATATCCATCTGGAAACAATGGCCTGATAGCTCTATCAACCAGTCTTGATGTTAATATTTCATAATCCGAAAGTCGCGCTTCTCTTTTAAAGAAGTTTCCTGGTATACGTCCAACGGAAGCAAATTTTTCTTGATAATCAACTGAAAGTGGAAAAAATGGCTGTCCTTCTCTCGCTTTTTTAGCAGAGACAACTGAACAGAATAACATTGTTTTTCCGATTTTTACAACACATGATCCATGTGCTTGAGTTGCTAATTTACCTGTTTCTAGAGTGACTGTTTCGCCATTAGGTAAATCAAAAGAGGTAGTAGTAGGTGTTTGTAAACCCATAAGTCTTTGTAATTTATATTCAATATCTATGTGGACATAGTAACCTTTGTCACTAATACATCTAATAAACAGTAATTTTGGGATTCACTATTTAATTCGCCACAAATAAAAAAAGGGTACACTTATCGTACCCTTGTATAATTTTTCTAATAATTTCCTGAACTTGTAGCAACCGAAGATTTTCTAATATCTAATTTTTCGATAATTGCTCTGTACCTTGTGATATCTTTCTTATAAAGATATGTTAGTAAACGTTTTCTTTTACCAACTAATGTTAACAAAGCTCTTCGTGAAGAATGATCTTTCTTATTGTCTTTGAGGTGATCGGTCAAACCAGCAATTCTAAATGTGAATAATGCGATTTGAGCTTCAATTGATCCTGAATTTTTAGCGTCGCCACCGTGCTCTGCAAAAATTTCTTCTTTCTTTTCTTTACTTAAGTATAATGCCATTATTTAATATTTTAACCAAAAAGGATTACGAAAATCGTGATTTAGCAGGCGCAAAGATAATATTTATTAAATAATAAATCAGGAAAAATTTCGAATCTGCATTTATTCGTTAAAACATTAATAAAATAGGACTTTTTAAGTGCATTTTTGAGGTTAACCTCCTCGATTTAAGGCTAAATTAACCTTAGAAACGTCCAATTAACCCATCGACATTATTTTGTCCATAGTTGTATTTCAAGAAGCTCAATGCGCTTGATCTGACGCCTATTGAGAATGAATAGGTATCGATGCTTGGAGACCAAGAAAAATTCATATCCCAACAGTGCAGTGATCTTGTAAACGTAACTCTTGCATAAGTTGGACCATTTTGGACAAAATCGTACCCAAAATTGCCTACGCTGATCTTCCATTTATCTGTCAATGGTATCGTTCCAGAAATTCCCAGGGAGTGGGTTTGAAGCTTTGCATTAACGATATTATTATTACCTGTGAAAGTGTAAACGATATTATGATCAATGGTAATATTATCAAGGATAGATTCAAAAGTAATGAGTTCAGTTCCAACTCTTTTCTGCGGATCATTAGCATTTGTAAAAGGCGAATCGTTATTGCTTTCAAGTTTTGTTTCTAATTGGCTTTCATCAAATGGTCCAAACGCCTTACTTTCCTGCGTTTTATCTTTAGATTTTCCACCAAATATAGCCTCTCTTATTTTTTTAACAGTAAGTCTATTTGACAGTCGTATTTGGCCAGATTCCAAACGAGCTATCTTTTTATTTTCTTTCCAAAGCAACTTGTTTACTGATGAATTTCCATCTTCCATATAAGGATCAAATGACCATCGTGTAGTTAAAGTTGTGGCCCCTTTAAATAATCGTGTAGTACTGTTAATGTTTATCCTGCTCCATTTTAAAGAGTCCGCAGCAAAATTATAATTTCCTGACACGTTCAAATTATCAAACAATCTAACTTTTTTTTCTGTAGAATCTTTCTTGGACCATAACTTAAGTTCAAGTACACTATTGAATGCGTATGTCAATTGGGATTGTAAATCTGAAAACGAAGGAGAGTTGAATGGACCTTGATCAAATCGTGTGTAGATTTCTGGAGCCCTTTCTAAATCTGTATAGTAAATAGTATCTCTATAAATATCTCTGGTGTTAGGTGCATACCTAAAACCTATACTTGGTTTTAAAGTATGACGAATTCCTCGAATTTTTCCTTTTTTAAATGTAGCTGTCGCGAAAAGTTGTGTGTTTAAACCAACGCTTGCCCCATATGTTCTGAATGATTCAAATCCAGCATTTGTATTGGTAATCAATGTGTCTTTGAATGAGTCTACTGTAGGAATCTGAATGATATCACGATCTATCGTATTCAAGACCCAAGTTTCGTCATAATTTGCATTAACAACAAAATTAAAGTGTTTGAAAACTCTTGAAGAAAAACCGGTAGACACCTGTTGATTCAGACCTGTTTTGATGTCATCATACATTTCTTGTGAAAACATTGTGCTGTCTGTTGTTTGAACAAAACTTTTCATTTTAGCATCATAATCGAAAGCGATTTTTTCATACCATGCTTCCTCATTTCCCCCTCGATTTTTTCTTTCAAAAGGATATATTGTATTCATATTTAACTGAACATCAGGAAGCGTAATATTGACAACACCAGAGTTTGTATTTTGGTTATGACTCAGGCCCAATTTAAATGAAAATGGAGACCTAGGCATACTGTGACGATAGAAGAAGTTTGAAGTATAAGTACTTGTTAAAACGGAAGAAACATCATTGTTTATCCTCCTTTGGTTATCATTCGCTATGATATTAATCGAACCACCCACATTTATAAATGGATGAGCTTTGCTGTCTTGTGAATGATTAAATCTGATAGCGTATCCTTTAGCGGATATGGGATCTGGTGAATCAGTTACTTCAGTTATCCTATTATTATATGAGATATCCAATCTGCCTGAATACTTATACTTTTTATTGTAGGTGGTATTCAAATAAAGTCCGAAAGATCCCCTTGTATAATAATCTGCCGTTAGTTTCATATGCACATAATCATTAATTGGGAAATACCAACCAAAACCTTGCAAACCAAATCCTAACTGGCGAGAATTGAATTCATAATTCTGAGGAAAAATAAAACCCGAACTTGTTCCTTCAACTAAAGGATATACACCGAACGGTATCCAAATAGGTGTTGGTACACCGCCAAGTTCTAAATTTGATGGTCCAAAAACAGCAACTTTTTCAGAGACAACTTTTAGTTTTTTAGCTCTAAATCCAAAATGGGGATGATCGTGATCACAAGTCGTGATTATTGAATTGGCATTATAAATAACATCGTTACCAAATAAAGAATCATTTTTAGCACTTACAAATTTTGTTCTTTCGCCATGGATTTGAAACTCTCCTTCTTGAGTGATGGCATTTTCTACATATCCTTTTTCTGTTTCAAAGTTATATTTAAGTGTATTGTATTTATAAATTTTATCGCCGTCTTTAAATGTTGGTTTAATAGAGTTCTTTTTCACTTTAGAAATGCGCGCTTCTGCGATATTGGTCTCCATTTGTAAAATAATATAATCAGCTTTCAGTTCTTTATTTTCATAGGTTACAAATGCATCACCGTAGAGGTGCATTTCTTTCATTTTATTATCATATCTGTTAGAATCTATTGACCCATAAATAATTTCTGAATCGAACCCATTTTTTGCTACTTCATATTTTTTAGGTTGAGTAGGTTTAATTGTATCTCTTATAATAGGCTGATCCAATGTGTCACTCACTGTATTAATAGACTGGCTATTTAAATTTATAAAAGCAAAAACTAGAAGGAATGATATGAATACTCGAATGCAGATAGCTTAGTTGTTAGTTATGCCTCGAAAATACGAGAGATAATATAATTACGCGCAAGGTGGTTTCTAAAATTCTATTATAAACTTAGAGTTAAGTGAAATCAAGTCAAAGAGAAACATCAGTTTTAACGAAAGAAAAACAGTCAAATTTCAGGCATTTAAGAATTTAAGAACATATTAAGGACTAAAATGTGGATTTTTGATCTTATGAAACAAATTTCGTATTCCTTAAGTTAAAGAAGTAAAGTAATAATTCTAGTTTTACACTCCTATGAAAAAAGAAGTTCGAATAGCATTATTGGCCATTATTACACTGGCTGTGAGTATTTGGGGATTTAAATTTATCTCTGGAAAAAACTTATTCAGTGGTGACAAGATTTACTATGCCATATATGAAGATGTTCAGGATGTAAATACCGCAACCCCTGTTCAAATCAATGGTTTTGAAGTTGGTACTGTTATATCAATTCTACCAGAACCAGATGATATTAAGAAAATCAGAGTTGGTTTTACTGTCAAAGAACAAGTAAAGATTCCCAAAAGATCTGTTGCTAAATTAATGGCAACAGGGCCATTAGGAGGGAAAAGGATTGAATTGGTTTTTGATAAAATGTGCAATGGTGCTGATTGCGCTCCTAATAAATCAGTTATTACTGGTGAAACCATCGGTCTACTGGGATCGATTGTATCTCAGAAAGAACTTGATCAGAAAATACAAACGCTTACTGGTTCCATTGATGAAACTATTGGGGATCTTGGAGATCCAAATTCTACAGATGCTGTCGATGTAGCTGTTCGAAATTTAGCTGCTTCACTTGAGAATTTCGCTTCTATTTCAAGCAAAATGGAACGCCTAATGGCACGGTCATCGGTAAACATGGAAAATGCATTATCAAATATTGCAACTTTATCTGAATCTTTAGTTGTTAGCAATGAAAAGTTAAATACGATGCTTGACAATGTTAATATCATAACAGAAGATTTATCAAAGGTTAAACTTTCGGAAACTATAACAAAAACAGATGGGACTATAGCTCAAGCTGAATCAAGTTTGAAATCTGTTGAAACGACAATGGATCAAGCAAATGTTACTTTACAAGAATTAACAAACATCCTGTCTGAGATGAATGATAAGGACAATTCTATTGGCATGCTTTTAAACGACAAAGAATTGTACAACAATCTTGAGCTAACGACAAAGAATATGAATTTGTTATTACAAGATATCAGATTAAACCCTAGGAGATATTTTAAATTATTTGGGAAGAAAGTTCCTGCTTATGAATATCCTGAATCGGATCCAGCTAAAGGAAAGTAAGGGTTCTTAATCAGAAGTTAACATTTTGGAATAAAAAAAGACCGAATAATTTACTTATTCGATCTTTTAATTCTGGTTTATGATACCGTCTGCTATCCTAAAGCGTTGACAAACTTTGTCAATTTACTCTTTAAATTCGCAGATTTATTTTTGTGCCAGTTACCATTTTTTGCAAGACGATCAATCATGCTTACAACTTTAGGTAAAAAAGCCGACGCTTCAGACTTTTCAGTCATCTCTCTTAATTTAGCAATTGCTGTTCTTGCAGACTTCTTATAATATCTGTTATGAAGCCTTTTTTTAGCGTCTTGTCTTATTCTTTTCTTAGATGATGCGTGTTGTGCCATTATCTCTTAATAATTTTGGATTGCAAAAGTAGTATTTTTTATAATATCAAACATAAAAATGTCATAATTTCATTTAATATTTACGCTAGAAATTAGGCATAAGCTTTGCTTTACTAGTTTGATTAAATGGCTTAGCCAAAGTTAAAATAATAAAAATATTTTGGATTGAAAGATTAATCGTTGATTCAAAAGATAATACATATTAAAAATAATTATATACTTAGTTACTTTTCTATTTCAAAAGAAAATCCAAAAAGGTTAAATAGGCAACAGAATGAAAGATTATTCATACGTTTTTAATGCACATCCGAGTTTTATTGATGACATGTATAGCAAATATGCCAAAGATCCGTCATCTGTAGACGATGGTTGGCGGTTATTTTTTGAAGGATTCGAGTTTGGAAATCATTCTGATGTATCAAATGATGCACCAAATGGATCTGCTTCTGCAACTCAAGCAGGAATTACTCCAAGCTCAAGCAAGGAATTTGGTGTTTTATCGATAATCCATGGATTTAGAGATCGTGGCCATCTCTTATCGACGACCAATCCTATACGTGAAAGAAGAGACAGAAAGCCTCACCTTAACTTAAATGACTATAATTTAGATGAAAGTGATCTTCAAAAGACATTTGCTGCTGGAGCTGAAATTGGTCTTCCAAACGCCAAACTAGAAGACATTATTGAGCGATGTAAATCAATTTATGCTGGTAATATAGGATTTGAATATGCACACATTGAAAATCGTGAAAAACGATTGTGGTTGAGAGACAAAATTGAAAACAGAACTTTAGATGGCAGTTTTGGACTTAGTTTGGAAACCAAGAAAAGAATCTTAGAAAAACTTAATGGTGCTGTTGTTTTTGAGAAATTCCTACATACAAAATATGTTGGTCAGAAAAGGTTCTCTTTAGAAGGAGGTGAATCTACTATTGCTGCCTTAGATGCCATAATTAATAAGGCATCGGAAAATAAAGTTGAAGAAGTCGTTATTGGAATGGCACATAGAGGCCGATTAAATGTACTTGCCAATATTATGGGCAAAACATACGAACATATCTTTAATGAATTTGAAGGCAACTCTATTCCAGATCAAAGTTTTGGCGATGGAGACGTAAAATACCACTTAGGTTATTCTTCTCAAGTTCAAGCTAAAGGAGATAAAAAAACCTTTTTAAAATTAGCACCTAACCCTTCCCATCTCGAAGCTGTAAATCCAGTAGTTGAAGGATTTTCTCGTGCAAAGGCTGATATTCTTTATGATTCTGATTATGATAAAATTCTGCCAATATTAATACACGGTGATGCAGCCGTTGCTGGTCAAGGTGTTGTCTACGAAGTTGTTCAAATGAGTCAACTTGAAGGATATTACACCGGTGGAAGCATTCATTTTATAATTAATAACCAAATTGGTTTTACTACTGATTTTGAAGATGCACGATCTTCAACTTATTGCACAGCAGCAGCATCATTGGTTCAAGCGCCTGTATTCCATGTCAATGGTGATGACCCAGAAGCAGTTGTCTTTGCTTGTGAAGTTGCGACAGAGTACAGACAAAAATTCAATAATGATGTGTTTATCGATATGGTATGTTATAGAAGACATGGCCATAATGAGGGAGATGATCCGAAGTTCACACAGCCTGAAATGTACAAGTATATAAATGCACATGTGAATCCACGAGAGATGTATGTTAAAAAGCTTTTGAAAAGAGGCGAAGTTGAAGTTAAGTTGGCGGAGGAATTAGAAAAGAAATTCTGGAATTTATTACAAGACAGATTAAATCTAGTCAAAGAAAAAGATCTTCCTTATAAACTTCAAAAATCTGAGGAAGCATGGGAGAAAATCAGTTTTAATTTTAATGAAGCCGATTTTCAATCTTCTCCAGAAACAGGAATAGCGGAAACAAAAATTACTAAAATATTAAACCATTTATCTAAAGTTCCGGACGGTTTAAAGCCATTATCGAAAGTCAATCGTTTGATGAAAAACACAAACAAATTGATTGATAAAGGTACGCTGGATTGGGCATTGGCTGAATTACTTGCTTATGGTTCAATTTTGCTTGAAAACAGGAATGTCAGAATGAGTGGTCAAGATGTCAAAAGAGGTACCTTTTCACACAGACATATGATATTTAGAGATGCTGAAAACTATACTCATGTCAACAGATTAGATGACATTGCTGATAAGCAAGGAAAGATGATGATTTATAATAGTTTATTATCTGAATTTGCTGTTCTTGGATTTGAATATGGTTACTCTTTAGCTAGTCCAAACACATTGGTGCTTTGGGAAGCACAATTTGGTGATTTTGCCAACGGTGCACAAACAATGGTAGATCAATTTATCACTGCGGCAGAAAGTAAATGGCAAAGGATGAGTGGACTGGTGATGTTATTGCCTCATGGCTATGAAGGCCAAGGTCCTGAACATTCAAGTGCGCGTTTAGAGAGATATTTACAAAGTACCGCAGAAGCCAACATTTCAGTTGTGAATATGACAACGCCGGCAAACTTGTTTCATGCATTGAGAAGACAACTTTCAAGAAATACACGTAAGCCATTGATTGTGATGTCGCCAAAATCAATGTTAAGACATCCATTGGCAGTTTCAAAAATTGATGCATTCACAACTTCGACTAAATTTCAAGAAGTCATTGATGACGAAACAGCTAAAGCAAAAGATATCGACAGGTTATTGATTTGTTCTGGAAAACTATATTATGATTTGTACAAAGCAAGAGAAGAGCACAAACTGAATAATATAGCTATTGTTAGAATTGAACAACTATATCCATTCCCTGAAATTCAGATTAATGAAATTTTGAAAAAATATAAATCTGCAGAAAAGTTTTGGGTTCAGGAAGAATCTAAAAACATGGGTTCTTGGGATTTCTTAATGCGTTATTGGAGAAGATCAGATATTGAATTAATATCAAGAGGGAGTGCAGCAAGTCCGGCAACCGGATTTAAAAAGATACATGAAGAACAGCAGGCTGAAATCATCAATCAAGCTATGGGATTAAAGTAAGTTTGAGAGGTAAAATTAACTCAAACTACTGACGGCCATTATAAAAAATGAAACTGATTCCAATCATTTTAAATGAATCGGAAGCGTTAGAATCTGCAGGTAATTTAAGTTCGTTTCTTAGTGAACTTAAATTAATATCTGACAAAGGAATTTGAATAAAAGGCTGGATAGCAAAGCTGACAGTTTTTTTACTTTGAAAGTAGATGGACAAATTTATCCTAGTAAATAATTGATGCTGACTGACTACTGTTTCTTTAAACTCAGAACCACCAATTCTGTCTTTTATTTTCACTTTGTTTGTTCCTATGCCTACGCCTAAGCCATATCTATCGAAAAGGCTTTGATAAGAAATGTAATATTGATTAAAAGAATAAAACAACTCTTGCCTAAACAAATCAGTTTCATTGATTTCACCAATAGCTTTTGTTGACTTAGCAAGATTTGCCCAACTCAGTTCAATGGCACTGTTTTCGCTAAATTTCAATCGCAAACCAACATCTATCCCATGAATTGACTTTAATCCTTTAAATGGAATTGATAATGAATCTGACAACTCTGCTGATTTGATCTCATTAAACTCCGCTAAAATATCGTTGTTATCGCCTACATTTAAAATGCCAAGACCATAGCCAATTTTCACATTTATTTGGCTAAATGCAGCAACAGCAATTAATAAGAAAATCGAAGTATAAAAGAATCTAACCATTATAGTTTTTAGTTATGCTAAGCTAGTTATTTTTTTTACATTGTGATGACTAACGCAATCGTATTTATGTCTAAAAAGTCGAAAAAAAACAAAGTAAAAACTGAAAGTGTCAAGCCAGTTAAAAAGAAGCTAAAGTTTAAATACACTCCGTTAGACACTAAGACCAACATCATTTTCCTTGGAATTTTTATTACGTTGGCTTTCCTTCTTTATTTTCAATGTTTACCATATGGGTATGTTTTAGATGATAAAATCGTACTTTCAGAAAACGCATTTACAAAAAAAGGGCTTGCTGGCATTCCTGAGTTATTTTCAACTGATAGTTTTCAAGGATATTTTGGTGAACAAAAAAAACTGGTTCAAGGTGGAAGGTACAGACCTTTGTCTCTTGTCACATTTGCAATTGAATATCAATTTTGGGGGCTCAATCCGAAGGTCAGTCATTTTGTAAATATTCTTATTTATGGATTCTCAGCTTTTATTGGGTTTATTACGTTGAGAAGATTATTTAATGAAAAGTCAAAAAAAATGAAAGCAGTTTATTCGATTTCATTTATGACTGCATTGTTGTTTTTAGTTCATCCTATCCACACTGAAGCTATTGCCAATATAAAAGGTAGGGATGAAATTATGGCATTTCTATTTAGTATGTTATCATTTTTATACTGCCTGAAATATTATGATCACAGGAAATTGGCACATCTCATTCTTGGTTTGGTGTTTTTCTTTTTAGGCATTTTTTCGAAAGAAAATACGATAACATTTTTAGCAGTTATTCCGTTTGGAATTTTGTTGTTTAGATATAATAAAGCGAAGAGACTTAATATTAAAAATCCTTTCAAACCTCTGCTTAAAATAAGCACTACCCTCTTTGCGTGTGTCATTGGATATTTGATTATGAGATATCAAGTCATGGGTTACTTGCTCAATGAAAATCCTTCTACTGATTTGATGAACAATCCATTTTTAGGAATGACAGGTGTGCAAAAGTTTTCTACAATAATGTATACACTATTCGTATATCTAAAACTATCCATCATTCCGATTGCTTTAACGCACGACTATTATCCGTATCATATTCCGATTTCAACTCTCAGTGATATCATTGTTATCTTATCCATCATCTTGCATATTTTATTGATTGGGATCGCTATATTTTTTTACAAAAAAAGACCAAAGATTTGTTTTGCGATTGGCTTTTATTTCATTTGTTTATCTATTGTTTCCAATCTGGTTGTTGACGTAGGAACATTTATGAACGAGCGATTTATATTTACTGCTTCCTTAGGTCTTTGTTTGTTAATAGTCTTGCTAATTAAACGACTTTCAGCATTTATAAATAAGGACAATTTAACTTGGATACCATTAGCCATCTTGATGCCAGTAATTTTCCTTTACAGTTTTAAAACTTTAGACAGAGTCCCTGCGTGGGAAAATGAATTAAGTTTAAATCAAGCAGCCATTAAAGTTTCCAAAAACAGTGCCCGATCAAATTCATTTATGGCAACAGCCTTGTTTAATCATTATAAGACCACAACTTCAAGAGAAGAAAAAAATAAATTATTGGCTGAGGCAAAACCTTATGCTGACAGAGCAGTTGAGATATATCCAATGTATTTAAATGGTTATATAATGAAGACAGGCATTGCTGCTGAGCAATTTAAATATGATAGAGATCTTGACAAACTTTTGGCTACATTTAAATCAGCAATTCGCTATCGTCCTGATGTAGATTATATTACCCAATACATGAAGTATCTCAACGGGAAATCTCAATATGAAGATCAATTAATTAATTTCTATTTAGATGTAGGTGACAACCTTCTTTTCACTCAATTGAGAAATGATTCTTGGGCGGTCCACTATCTGCTTTTAGCTTTGGAAGTAAGACCAAGTGATCCACGAGTAAAGGCGGCGTTAGTAAAAGTATATACTGCAATGGGGCGTCCCAAAGACGCTGTAAAGTATAAATAAGTAAATTTTACTGTTTACTTATCTGAAAAAAAATCATCATTGGTTGTAATCGGTATTCCATGATGAGTGAACAAGAGATCATATATAAGTTAGCTTTAAGTTTTATTCCCAATATTGGTGCGGTAAATGCTAAAAACTTGATAAGCTATTTGGGAGGTATTGATAAAGTATTTTCAGCTACAAAATCTCAAATTCTTAAGATTCCTGGCATCGGTGAAAAGAAATATAATGATATTAGAAATAATGATGCGCTTCTATTAGCGGAACAAGAGTTTGAACGAATTAAAAAACTTGATCTTGATGTAATTTTCTATTTTGACGCCGCTTATCCACAGAGATTAAAACAACAAAACGATTGCCCTTTATTACTATATGCTTCAGGTAATATTGACTTCAACCCAAAAAGGACTGTGGCAGTAATTGGTACACGATCTCCATCAATTTACGGACAATCCTTATGTGAAAAAATTATTGATGACTTACTCCAGTTTAATGTAACCATAATCAGTGGACTGGCATATGGCATTGATACAATTGCACACAGATCCGCCATTAAAAATAAGATGCAAACGATTGGTATTTTAGGTAATGGCTTAAATGCTGTCTACCCTTCTTCCAATCATAGTTTAGCACAAAAAATGAAATTAAATGGTGGTTTAATTTCTGAATATCCTATTGAAACAATTCCTGATCGTGAAAATTTCCCACGAAGAAATAGAATTATAGCATCTATGTCGGATGTAGTCATCGTCGTTGAATCTGCTAGAAAAGGAGGATCATTCATAACAGCAGAATTTGCAAATAATTACAGCAAAGATGTATTTGCAATCCCAGGTAGGTTAACAGATGTGGTGTCAGCAGGTTGTAACCATTTGATCAAAACACACAAAGCACATCTTTATACATCGATCGAAGACATCGCCTACATTAACAGATGGGATGCTAAACCAAAATCAAAGCAACTCAGTTTATTGTTAGATTTAACAGAAGAAGAAAAAACAATTTATCAGATACTGAAAGAGGAAAAAGTTGTAGGAATGGATACTTTATTATATAAGACACAACTGCAACTATCTATATTATCATCAACATTAATTAATCTAGAATTTAATGGATTAATTAAATCTTTACCTGGTAAAAAGTATATCTTAGGCGCTTAATAAATTTCAAAAAAGAAAAGATGAAGCAAATTCATTTGGCAATTCTTGTGATAATTACTTCTGGCTTAATTATTTCTGCTTGCAAAGTCAGGCAACCAGAGAATTTGAATACCCCAATAGAGTACAGATCAGATCAACAAAAAGAAAAGTTTGCTAAAAACATCATTTTATTGATTGGTGATGGCATGGGTATTGGTCAAATTTCCGCTGGAACATATCGCAATAACAACACATCAAATCTTGAAAAATTCTCTGTCGTTGGTATGCATAAACCAAGTTGTTATGACAAATTAATTACAGACTCTGCAGCTGCTGCAACCGCGTTTGCGTGTGGTGAAAAAACATATTACCAAGCCATTGCCGTTGATAAAGACACAATGCCAATTCAAACTATACTAGAGGAAGCTGAAACTAAAAATATGGCGACTGGTCTTGTGGCTACTTCAACAATAGTTCATGCGACGCCAGCTTCATTTATTGCACATAATAAAAACAGACGCAATTATGAAGAGATTGCTTTGGACTTTTTAAATACAGACATTGAATATTTTGTAGGAGGTGGTAATAAGTTTTTTGCAAGGAGAACAACCGACACAAGAAATCTGGTGCAAGAGCTGACGAATAAAGGATATGTGATGGGTAATTATTTAAATGACTTTGGCACATTTAAAAATAAAATTCCTGAAAAAGGCAAGGTTGGCTATTTAACGGCTGACGATTCGCCGCTTCCTGTTTTATCTGGACGTGATTATCTGTCAGATGCTTCGATCACTGGATTAGATTTTCTCAAAAGACAAAATGAAAATGGCTTTTTTATTATGATTGAAGGATCACAAATTGATTGGGGTGGTCATGCCAATAATGCAGAATATATAATATCTGAATTTCTTGATTTTAATGAAGTCTTAGGCAATGTATTGGAATGGGCTGAAAAAGACGGTGAAACATTAGTTATTGTAACCGCAGATCATGAAACGGGTGGTTTTACAATTGAACAAGAATCAAGAATGGATAGTTTGGTTACTTCGTTTACTTCAAAAAATCATAGTGGCGATTTTATCCCAGTTTTTGCGCATGGGCCAAAAGCTTCACTGTTTACTGGGTTATATGAAAATACGGAAATCTACCATCGGATGCGACAAGCATATGGTTGGAAATAGAAAGATTTTTATCGCTTTTTAAAACAAGAAGATATATGATCATCAACCATGCCAATGGCTTGCATATAAGCATATATAATTGTTGGACCAACGAATTTAAATCCTTTCTTTTTTAAGTCTTTACTAATCTTTTTTGACAGTGCTGTTTCAGCTGGAATTTGGTTGATTGTTTTCCAATTGTTGATAATAGGTTTACCATCGACAAAGTTCCAAAGATAATCCTTCAGTGTTAGACCTTCGTCAAGCATATTTAAATACAATTTCGCATTTGTCACAACTGCATTGACTTTCAATTTATTCCTAATGATACCAGGATTTTGCAATAATTTATCAATCTTTTTATCAGAAAAACTGGCAATTTTTTTTGCATCCCAATTAGAGAAAGCCTTAGAATAATTATCCTTTTTCTTTAATATCGTATACCAACTTAATCCTGCTTGAGCACCTTCAAGATTTAAATATTCAAAAAGTTTTTGATCATCGAATTCTGGAACACCCCACACATTATCATGATAATCAATATAAAGTTGATCTTTCAAACACCAATCACAACGCTTCATATTAATTCACCTTTTGTTTTATCAAATAGTACACTCCTGTGGTTAAAAAATTTCTGAAATAAGGAATGTGTTTTATCAAGCCAATTTGAGGTCTTGGCTTAAGTCCAAATTTGTATTTATAAATAGGATTGATCAGAAAGTGTGTCTTTTTTACGATTTCAAATCCAGAATTTTTACAAAGCCGTTCAAAACGCTCAATGGATAAACCCGTTTCTTTGAGTTCAAGCATTTCCTGTATCTGACTTTCAGATTCCTTAAAACTTTTCAATATGAATTTGTAAATAAATCTGGGAAGCAAATGAAAGTATGGCAACTTAGATAAAAGTTTACTTCGCAGAACTTGTTGGTGACCACCAAAGGGCATATACCAAGGTGGAAAAGCAAAAAATACTTGGCCGTTCGGCTTTAAGAAAGATGGTAGGTGTTTAAAAAATTTATCTTGATTAAAAATATGCTCAATAACATCTTTTAATAATATCAAATCAAATTTGTGACCTATATCTTTTGCGGGATCAATATCGTAAATATCTCTAGAAATAAATTTTACTTTGTTTGAATTGATTTCATCTTTCATAAATACATGTGCGAGTTCAATTCTCTTTTCACTCAACTCTATGCCAACACAATTACAGTTTTGGTCAGTAAATGCTTTTAAAACAGCACCTTCAGCACATCCAATATCTAAAATATCTTTCTTCGAATTTTCATTATAATTCAAATTAATAAAAGGCAATATGTAATCTCTTGTAACTCTAAGAATAAAGTCAAAATAATACTTTCGGTCTTTATGAAAATCGTACATATTAAATATTAGTGTAAGATATAAATGCCTTCAAATATGGGAATTATATATCGATACATTAAAATATTAGCTGTAAAAGTTGAAGTTTTGAATGCAGTGCTTTGAGGGAAAGGCGAAATATCAATTAAATGACAAAAATATAGCAGTTTTAAAACAAGATTAACGTTTGAATTCCAAAGAATTCCATAATTTTGAGCCATAAATTTAAAAAATGAAATATATTATGTCTCTTTTGGCTGTGCTAGTGATGGGTTCAGCATTTGTAACTCCAGAAGCTATAGATCCGCCAGTAAAGGATAAAATTAAATGGATGACATGGGATGAAGCCATCGAAGCCAACAAAAAAGAACCTAAGAAAATATTTGTAGATGTATATACAAATTGGTGTGGTTGGTGTAAAAAAATGGATAAATCAACTTTTGTAAATCCTGAAGTTGTAAAAGAATTAAATGAAAATTTTTACGCAGTTAAATTTAATGCTGAACAAAAAGAAAGCATTTTGTTCGACGGTAACGAATTTACGTTTGTCAATCAAGGTAGAAGAGGTGTGCATCAATTAGCATATTCTTTGTTAGATGGCAGAATGGGATATCCTGCATTTGTATTTTTAGATGAGACATTTTCTAGAATTATGATTTCTCCAGGCTTCAAAAAAGTTAATGAGTTAATGAAAGAAATTGAGTATACTAAGACAGAAGCATATAAAAAAACTTCTTGGCAAGAGTTCTCAAGCAGAGCTGAATAAAAAATAATAATTTAAATTAAAAGCCTTTTCGATTAATATTGAAAGGGCTTTTTTTTATTCCTTAATATGATCTATTTCTATAGATAACTAAATTCATTATTTCCTATTCGTCGAAGACATAAATAAAGCAACTAACCGTAAGAGAAGAGTTTACTTTCATTTTTTTATCTGTTGCAATTTCCAAGAAACATAAACACATTAAAAAGATTCATATTTGATGAATAAAAATTTCATCAAAATAGAATATCTCCAATTATTCATTTCCCCATTTTTTCCCTACTTTAATCATCAATTTTGTTTTAAACCACCCTAATGATGATTTTCATCATGAATGCTAAAAGGAATATAGCACCACTATTAATAATATATCTATTGATATTCTCTACGAATATTAAATCACAAGGATGTGCCGAATATTCTGAAATTGAAGGCCCAGAATGTTTCAGTTGTCTTCCTGAAGGTTGGGAAGCTACAAGTTCGACCCCAGATTTGTTAGATCCGACAAGTGGTACACTTTGTTCTCTTTCCGAATCTCCTTCTGGTGGAACAGCAATACACCTTTTTTCAAACGGGAGTACTGATATTGAAGGAATTATTACAACCATAACGATTGATGATTTTGTCGAAGGTGCTCAATATTATATTAGCTTCTTTGTAGCTCAATGTAATCAGAGTGCTGACATAGAAATAACTATAGACGGTGAAGATTATACCATTTCACCTTCAGATGATTGGGAAGCTTTTGAACTTTGCATCACACCATCTTCAAACGAATTTGATTTTTTTATTACAGTGGCTGATTACGAAGGATTTGCTATTTCAAATACATATATTGATACAGGTATTTGTGATCCTGAGTTTTGTTGTTTATTAAAAACAGAACTTGTTGAAGGTCCAATTGAGATTTGTCCAGATGATCCATTTGTTATTGAAAGTGATTATGAGGACGAGGTTGGTAGTGTAGAAGTTGAATGGACTTCTGACCCTTCTCACGGCGTCAATTTTTTAAACGACCCTTTCGATATAAATCCTACTTTTTTAGTGCCATTTGATGAAGATTATGAAGGAGAAACCTTCCTTTTAACATACAGAGTTGAAGATGATGAATGTTTTCTTGAAAAAGAAGTAGAAATAGAAGTAGGTCCTTCTTTGGTTCCAGAATTTGAGATCTACTTATGTGAAATATACGAAGATCAAGAATTACCTAATGTTTCTTTTGATCCTTTTACAGGAAGTTGGGAAGGCGATTTCAATTTTGATGCTTTAGGTGGAACGACACAAGAATATACATTCACTTTGGATCCCGGTCAAGAGAATTGTTTGGAATCATGGACTTATGAATATGAAATTGCTCTTGAAGAAATTGTCACCTTTGATTTTAAAACAGTTTATTGTGTAACTGATAACAGAAGATATGAATTTCCCAAAGATTCAGAAGATAATATTGAAGGCGACTGGGATGATCAGAGATTCAGACCTTCCGATTTAGGGATTGGTTTTCACACCTTTATATTTACTCCAGACATCTATACAGAATGTGCATTACCCTATGAAATGATCATTGAGGTTACAAACCCTGATACCGCTAATTTTAATATTCCCTTTGAGACATGTTCAAAAAATGACAGTCTTTTTCTTCCGCCAACATCTATTGAAGGATTTACTGGCATTTGGGATATTCAATTTATAGATTTAGATTCAATTGGCATATATGAAGCAACATTTACGCCGACTGATGTCAATGCATGTGTACTTCCAACTACCATCACTTTGAGTGTGTTATCAAATGTTGAAAATACATTTTCAATCCCTGATACAGTTTGCAGAGGACAAGGTCTAATTATTTTAGATACGTTAAGTAATCAAGGGAATTTAGGATTCTGGAATCCAAGTAGTTTTTTACTGGATACAATCTCAGAAAAAATGATTAGTGCTACATGGACACCTTATGATACATCATGTTCTTCTCAGGTTATTTTTAATATTACGATAGAAGAAAACATAATTCCTATATTTAATTTAGAAAATCAGTTGTGTCGAAATGCTAAAGCTTTTACCCTTCCATCAATAAGTGAAAACTTTGTTGAGGGAAGTTGGAGCATCCCGATAATACCAACTGATGATATCAATGTAACTCAGATTAATTCTGTTTTTATTCCATCCAATCCATGTGTTGAAACCTATGATCAAACATTTTCAATAGTTGATGAAATCATTCCTGAATTCAGTTTTGAAACTTCACTTTGTTCAGGTGAAAATATTTTTGATTTACCATTGACATCTGACAACGGTATTTCTGGAAATTGGTCAATTGGAACTATAGACCCTGCAACTGTTAATGGACAATTGACTACTACATTTAATCCCGATGAAAATCCAAACCTTTGTGCTCAATCTGTCGATTATACTTTTGAAATTGGAAGTTTAATTGCACCTACATTTAATTTACCGGATAGGTTCTGTTACGATGAAACTTATACATTTCCTATAACATCAGATAATAATATTCAAGGGACATGGACCAATCAAGAATTCACCTTTGTTAATGGTTTAGATGATTCATTTATGAATACTTTTACACCAGATAATTTAGATTGTCATTTGCCAATTGATATAAGCATTCCAATTTTTAATTTTGAAGACATCGATATTTCAACAATCAACACTTCCTCGTGTCTCAGTAATGATGGCAGTATTTCTATATTAAATGGAGACAATGGGATGCAGTATTCGATTGATGATCAAAATACTTGGCAAGACGAAGCGATCTTTAATAATTTAACTTCAGGTAATTACACGTTATATGTAACTTATTCAAATTCTAATTGCGGAACTTCATTTTTAGTTGACATATGGAGTCCTGCTTCAGCAAATATTTTATCCCTTGAAGTTCAAAATGTTGAAGATTGCACTGAAATTAACGGATCGGTAATATGTGAAGCAACTGGAAGTAACTTAGAATTTTCAATAGATGATGGGATATCTTGGCAATCGGATAATTCTTTTGAAAACTTATCATCAGGAAGTTATAAGATTAAAGTAAGATCAGATGGATCTGATGATTGCTTTGATGAACTGGAATTCGAAGTTGATGCATTTCCTCAAACGATTTTACTTGATATTATAAAGACCGATCCAAGTGGTTGCTTTACAGATGATGGGGCAATTGAAATTGTTGCAGAAGGACAAAACTTAGAATATTCTATTAATGGTGGTCTTGATTTCCAAGCCAGTGCCATTTTTAATAATTTACTCCCAGATTTATATGAAATTATTGTCAGATCTCAAGACGCATCAGATTGTTTTGAAACTTCAGAATCTACTATTGATAAAAACAATCTACCCATTATAAATAATATAATTCTAACCCACATTTCAGATTGTAATGCGAACGATGGTGTAATTGAGATTTTAGCGGAAGGTCAAGAATTAGAGTATTCTATTGACAATGGACTGACCTGGGTTGATAATAATTCGTTTACAAATATGAATGGCGGTATTTATACAATTCAGGTACGAGAAAAAAATATGCCTGATTGCTATACAGAAACTGATACTGAGTTACTTACTCCTCAAGACATTCAAATTATTAACGTTGATACAATGGATCCATCTGATTGTTTAGCTGATGATGGTTGGCTAAGATTACAAGTTTCTCACACTGATATTGAATTTTCAATTGACCAAGGTATTAATTGGCAAGATGACAATCAATTTACTAATTTAAGTGCTAGTACTTATATCATGCTAGCCAGATTGAAGTTTTCACCTTCTTGTGTAACTTCAGTTGAAGCTGTTATAAATGCTTCACCTTGTCCGTGTAACACCCTTAATTTTGATTATTCAATAACGCCTGTAACTTGCTCCGATCCAAATTCAGGAACCATAACAATAGAAAATATTGAAGGATTTTTTACGAACGAAAATTATAACTTAATTTGGGATAATGGCAGTGATCAATTAACGATCGAAAACGTTGGTGAGGGGTGGCAGAGTTTTGAAATTTACCATGATTTAAATTGTATATATGTAGATTCAATTTATGTTGATGCAATTGACCCGTTAACTTTTGGCTTGCTTTCTTTTGATCAAGATTGTAAAAACTTGGGCAGCATTGAAGTCACAGAGCTTGATGGCGGATCAGGACAACTTCAAATTTCAATTGATGGTATCAATTATCAAGAATCTAACCTCTTTTACAATCTAACGGCTGAAGAGTATACAATTTTTGTTCAGGATATTTTTGATTGTGAGGAAGATGAGTCAGTTGTAGTGGATGATAATTCAAATTTAACATTGAATTTACCAACTATACCAACAATTAATCAAGGAGAATCAACATTCCTTAATCCTTTAATTAATGTGGCTACTATCGATAGTTTTACTTGGTCCCCTCAAACCGGCATTTTGAATCCTGCTGAATTAATTGCTGAAGTTTCTCCAACAGAAACTACCGTATACACCTTAACCATATACTTTGGACAATGTACTGAAACAAGATCTGTGTTAGTAGAAGTTATCGAAAACAAAGGGATATTCATTCCAAACACCTTTTCTCCAAACGGTGATGGCAACAACGATACTTTCTTTATTCAGGGATCTTCAGAATCAGATATAATAATTAACGCTTTAAGAATATACGATAGATGGGGAAACCTTGTCTTCAAAAACCAAAACTTTCCAATAAACGAACCGAGCCAAGGTTGGGATGGCCATTATGAGAATTCCAAAATTAATCCTGGAGTCTATGTTTACCTTATCAACTATACTGTGAATGGGCAGATTCTAAGTGACAACGGAAATATCACTATAGTGAGATAACTGCTATTTCAATTTAAAATCAATCACAATATTCCCACATTGCTCTTCAATTTTACTTTTACTAAACTTATATTTTTTGGCATTCTTTTCTGCTACTTGAATTAAGTGAGCATCCGTTGTGGTAGATCCTTTTTGTGTAAACTTAGAAGAAATTACTTTTCCACTTTGGTCAACACATATTTTTACAACGACACGGCCAGTCTTTTGTGTGTTGTCAACAATTTTTGGAATATGGAGAACACCTCTTTCTCCTAAGCCATCACCGACTTTTCCGCTGCCTGAACTTAAACCATCTAGTGCACTGGCATCAGGTTTTCCATTTTCATTTCCTTTTGATTCATTTGCATTTTCACTTCCTTGTCCCAAAAGGCTACTAAACTTTGATTTGGCTTTTGATTTTGCTTCAGCTTTTTGTCTGGCTTTCTCTTCCCTTCTCTGTCGCTCTTCTTCTATTTTTCTCTTCCTTTCAGCTTCCTTTCTTTCTTCAGCCAATTTTGCTGCTTTAGCCTTTTCAGCCTCTTCATCAGCTTTTTTTCTTGCGGCTTCTTTTTTCTTCACAGCAGCTATTTCAGCTTCGTCGACAACAGTTTTTGAAACAACCTTTTTTGCAGGACTTTCTTTTTTAGTGCTTTTACTAGGCTTAGGTTTTGACTCTGTTTTTTTTGCAACAGTTGTTTCCTTCGGCGTTTTAACTGCAGGTTTTTCACTTTTCCTAGGGCTGGTTTTAGCTTCCGCCTCAGGATTACCTAGCGCAATGATAACACCTTGTCTTTGTTCAGGAGGTTCTTGGTTGAAATAACTGAAGCATGGCATTAAAAAAAGAAATAATAACACCATATGGAACAATAGGCTTATCCAAAAGCCATTCCTTTTACTATCATTCTCGTTTATGTACAAAGATTGTTGCATATCAAATCCTTTTAATAATCAGACGAATCCAAATGCTTAATTACATAGGTTTACATCTGATAATATCAAATAACGTTGGTTAAAACAGTTGCAGAAAGATTTATATTACATATTTCTTCCTTCTTAACTCAATAATAACTTCGCACTTCATTGATTATCAATAATTTACAAAAATGTGCAGATTATTAAGTTAATGTACTGATAATCAGGTTACAATAATCAATCCAAAAATTTAATATGTTTTAAGTAGAAAGGGAACTCTGCCCTATTTAGGATCAGTCATGATGGCGTCAACTTGGTATCTGTAAGCAATATCAAGAATGGCAACTACTTTTTCATTGGCAACATTATCATCTGGAATAACAACCATTGAAAATTTAGATCTTTCTCTTTTCAGCTTATTGACTGTTTTCTCAATGGTCGTTCTTGTTGATTTTTTACCATTAAGATAATACGTACCATCACGGGTAATTTTAATTTCTGTTGGAGGATATTTAGGCTGATTGGTTGTTTTGCTAGATTTCCCTGGCATTTTTAAGTTAAGTGCATTAGGAACAACCATTGAAGATGTCAACATAAAAAATATGAGCAATAAAAAAATGATATCAGTTAATGACGACATGCTGAACTCTGCACTTACTTTTGTTCTTTTTTTCATTCCCATGATATGCTATTTTCTAGGTTGAGTGGCAATATGCGCTTTTAACTTAAGTTTCGATGCTATTTCAATAATATCATTTATCTTTTTCCAAGGAACACCAACTTCTGCTACAATAGAAATAGAGGCGTTTTCTTTGTTAGACATTTTACTTAGTTCTGATCTGATCTTTTTACTTAACGCAGACTTGTCAATTTTTTTACCATTAAATGTCAGCGGTCCTTTTTGAGTCATCATAACAATCAGATCTGATGGTGCTACAGTCTTGCTGTTAGATTCTGGCAATTGAACATTAATTTGAACCATAGAAGAAGTCAACATGAAAAATATCAATAATAGAAATATAATGTCTGTTAATGAAGACATACTAAATTCAGCACTGACTTTACTTCTCTTTTTCATAAAAATGTTGTTTGTTAAACGATCTTATGCTGTTGGTTCTTGTAGTAAATCCATAAAATCTACGGCAGTAGCTTCCATCTTGTTGATCACTTTATCAACTGAAGCAACCAAATAGTTATATCCAACAAATGAGAATATTCCAATAAATAATCCAAAAGCAGTTGTTATTAAGGCTGTATAAATACCACCAGCTAAAACATCAGGCGTTACATTTTGCTCACTTGCCATTTTATAAAAGGCTAAGATCATTCCAGTTACAGTTCCAAAGAATCCAATCATTGGTGCTGCTCCAGATATACTAGCCAAAGAAGATAAATTCTTTTCTAATTTAAATATCTCCAGATTACCAACATTTTCAATTGCTGCATCTATATCTCTTAAAGGCTTACCAATTCTTGCAATTCCTTTTTCAACCATTCTTGCATATGGAGAATTTACTCCGGCTAACATGGCTTTAGCACCTGTAATATTGCCTGAAGTGACGGCAGCTCTAATATTATTCATAAAGCTCTCATCTATTCTTCCAGCTTTTTTAATAGTAAAATATCTTTCAAAAAAGAGATATGCTGCTAAAAATGACAACACCAATAATATTACGTTGATAGCCATGCCTAAAGGTCCACCTTGGGAAATTATATCAAAAATATTTTGTGTTATAGAAGTTTCCTCCGTTCCAGCTTGAAGAAATATGCCTAAAAAATACATATAGTTTGTTTAATTTGTTGATAAACGGTTTTCGAGACCGAGAAATTATATTTCACGCAAAAATACTCATAATAGTACATATTACAAATTTTTACTATTTGTTTGATAATTTCTAAAACATATATGCAATTCGTAGTAAATATTAATATTATTTAATGTTACATTAATTGAGATTTAATATTAAAATACCGTCATTTGTCTTTTTATTATAAAAATCAAGCAAAATGGTGAAGGTATTAGTAAATGATGGTATGCATTTGAAAGGAATAGAATTACTCAAAACAGCTGGTTTTGAGGTAGATACAGTAAATATTCCGCAAGATCAATTACCTGAAAAATTGCCTTCATACAATGCCATTTGTGTGCGAAGTGCAACCAAAGTAAGAACTGAGCTTATTGATCAATGTCCAAATTTAAAAGTTATTGGAAGAGGGGGCGTAGGATTAGATAATATTGATGTTGATTATGCAAAGTCGAAAGGCATTGCTGTTGTCAATACACCGTCTGCTTCTTCTGTTTCAGTTGCTGAGTTGGCATTCGGACATTTATTCTCTGTAGCTCGATTTTTATATAAGTCAAATCAACATATGCCAGCCGAAGGGCATAACGAATTTAAATCTTTAAAAAAATCTTATGCTAAAGGATTTGAATTGTCAGGAAAAACATTAGGTATCATTGGTGGTGGTCGCATTGGTCAAGAAACAGCAAAAATTGCTTTAGGTGTAGGTATGAAAGTTTTGTTCGTTGATCCATTTGTAAAGAATATTTCGTTCGAATTAAATATTCACAACCATACAATCCCTGTTTCTATTACGCCTGTACCGATGGAAGAAATGCTGAATCAAGCAGACGTTATTACTTTGCATATTCCTTTTACAGGATCAGCAGTTTTAAATTCAAAGGAATTTGATCAAATGAAAGATGGGGCAATTTTAATCAATGCTTCTCGTGGAGGTACGGTAAATGAAGATGCCTTGCTGGAGGCATTAGACTCTGGAAAGGTGGCTGCTGCAGGAATAGATGTTTACGAAAATGAACCTAAACCAAGAATGGATTTATTGGCGCATCCAAATGTTTCTTGTTCACCTCACATTGGCGCTTCAACTAAAGAAGCTCAGGAAAAAGTAGGTATTGAATTAGCGAATCAGCTGATTGAATTGTTATCTTAGAATCAATCACTTTTACATTATTGGTAAAATTTCTATATCAAAAATTAAAGGAGTGTTTGGTGGAACGTAACCAGGAAAACCACGATCCGCATATGCCAATCGACTAGGAATTAACAACTTTATTTTTGTTCCAACATTTATAAATTGCAAAGCCTCATTCCATCCTGGTATCATCTGCCCAACATTAAAAAACATTGGCACTCCTTTATTTCTGCTAGAGTCAAAAACTCTTCCATCTAAAAAATGTCCTGTGTAATGTGCTTTGGTGGGTTGGCCCATGATTAAATTAGGTCCTGTTCCTTTTTGCTCTATTATATAATACAATCCAGATTTTGTTCTTTCTACGTTCAAGTCATTTTCTACTGCATAATCAATTAATGCATTTTGGTCTTTTTCAGCTTGGCTACTTGGATTTGTGTAGTAATTGACATACAGTTTTTCAGCTATAGCACCAGTTGGCTTTTTAACTTGTGGGTTTGTCACTGTCTCAACTGATCCCGCTTGTTCGCCTTTTGATGAATCGTTTTTGCAAGACAAGGTTACGCTACAAACAAATATTATTAAAAATGACTTTTTCATAAGTAAAATATTAAGCTCCAAAATTGACCATTTTTTTTTAATCAACAGACCGAATCATTAATAATTATATAATTGTTCGTTTATCGAATTCTTTTATTAATACATTATTGATATTAAATAAAATTGCTATATTTCGCTTTGACGTTAAAGCATGAAAGTTAGCAGTATAAGTATTAATAATGGTTTGTTTTTGGGAATTATCTTGATAATTTTTACAGCTGTACTTAGTTATACCAATCCTATCATGTTTATCAAATCCAGATCGTTTCTCTTATCGGTGCCATTTCTATTGATTTTAATAAAGGCTGGCAACGAATTTCGAAGAACGCAAGGTGGAATTGCAACATTCAATGAGATAATGAATATCACATTCTTTTGCGGATTAATTGCTGTTGCGCTTTGTACTACATTTGAATATATCCATTTCAATTTTATAAATGAAGGATTGAAAGATATAGAAAAAGAAATAAGTTTAGAAGCCATTGAATTAACGAAGTCGATATTGAGTGAAGAAATGGTAGAAAAAAATATGCAAATAATCAAAGAGGGAGACATGTATTCTCTAGGACAATGCTTTTCAAAGTTTCTTATTCGATTACTGCTTCCAACTGCCCTTTTCTCAGTATTGGTCAGTTTGATTCAAAAACGCAATAAACCAATTATACAACCATAAAAAAACAGATGATGGCACAAACAACAAAAATGCAAACAGCTTTAAAATGGGGAGGCATCATGGGTCTTGCTTTAACCATAGTATCTCTACTTTTATATCTTTCAGGAATAGTAGAAGCTGGAACAAATAAAGGAAGCACTTTAAGTACGATACTCAGTTATATAATTTCAATTGGATCTATTTTTCTTGGAATTCAAGCATATAGAAAAGGGAATAATGATAACTTAACGATTGGAGATGGCGTTGTCCTTGGAATGCTGATCGGAATTGTAGGTGGCGTTGTCATTGCTCTTTATAACGCTTTATATTTAACAGTTCTTGATTCTTCTGCTCTTGAAATGATAAAAGAACAAGCTATGGCATCTGTTGGAGAAATGGACCCTGATCAAGAAGAGCAAGCTCAAAGCTGGATCAATGCTTTTACATCACTTCCTGCAATTTGTATGATGCTTGTAATAATGAAATTTTTCCTTGGATTGGTGATAGGTTTAATTTCTGGATTAATTTTGCAGAATGAAGGCAACGAATATCCAGACCTTACTGTATAAAGCAAAATTGATTGAATGGATTTAACTATTGTCATTCCTTTATTTAACGAGGATGAATCTATTGGGGAATTGGTTTCATGGATTTCCAAGGTTGGAGAAAAAATGAACATTGACTATGAAGCCATCATCGTTGATGACGGAAGTACAGATAAATCATGGGAAACGCTGATTGAATTAAAACAAAAGTTCAGTTTTGTCAAGGGTATCCGATTTAGAAGAAATTATGGAAAATCGGCAGCGCTTAATACTGGATTTAATGCAGCAAGTGGAGATGTTGTTATTACAATGGATGCCGACTTACAAGACTCACCTGAGGAAATTCCCGATCTCTATAAAATGATTAAGGAAGACAATTATGATCTTGTTTCAGGTTGGAAGAAAAAACGACACGATCCATTATCAAAACGGATTCCTTCTAAGTTATTTAATAGAACAACACGTTGGTTGAGCGGCATTAAACTAAACGATTTTAATTGTGGATTAAAAGCATACAGCCTAGATCTTGTAAAATCGATCGAAGTGTACGGTGAGATGCATCGTTATATTCCTGTAATTGCAAAAAATGCTGGCTTTGATAAAATAGGAGAAAAGGTTGTTCAACACCAAGCTCGAAAATATGGTGTGACTAAATTTGGTTTAGAAAGAGTATTGAGAGGCTATTTAGACTTAATGTCTATTTCTTTTATGACGAAATTTGGTAAAAGACCGATGCATTTTTTTGGCGGTATAGGCACCCTTCTCAGTCTGGTTGGTATCTTAGTTTTGACTTACTTGTCAATTTCAAAGTTATTTTTTGATGTGCCAGGAATATCTCAAAGACCATTATTTTATTTAGGAATGCTTTCCATTATTATAGGTGTGCAATTGTTTATTGCAGGATTTCTTGCGGAGATGATTTCTAGAAATACACCAAACAGAAATGAATATAGTATAAAAGAAACTATTTAAGTTTTAAGAAGTTAATCAAGGGTAAAACATAATTATTGAATGTCTAAAAAAGCTATTTTTATTGGTCCTGCTTATCCTTATCGCGGTGGAATAGCAGCTTTTAATGAAAACCTAGCAACTACTTTTCAAACCAATGGATGGACATGCAAAATGTTTACGTTTACACAACAATATCCTAATTTTTTATTTCCAGGCAAAAACCAATTAGCTACAGAAGATTCTCCTCCAAATTTGAGTATCAAAAGGGGAATATATTCTATGAATCCTCTTAATTGGTTGAAAATATCAAAGGAAATTATTGAAGAAAAACCAGATTTGGTCATCACTCAATATTGGATGCCTTTTATGGCTCCCGCTTTTGGAACAATATTGAGAGGTATTAAAAAAGGGTACAAAAAAGCGAAATGTGTTACCATCGTCCATAATTTCAAACCGCATGAAAGTCGGATTGGTGATAAACAATTGAGTCTGTATATTTCGAATAGAACAGATTTACTTGTGAGTTTGTCTGAAAGTGTTAGTGCAGATATTTATAACTCAATAAAGGATGGGAAGGTTGCCACATTGTTTCATCCAATATATGATCATTATGGGGATATTATTGACCAAAAAGAAGCACAACAAAAACTGCTTTTAGATCCTAATTATAAATATCTACTTTTCTTTGGTTTGATCAGATCATATAAAGGTTTGGACAATTTAATTAATGCATTAACACTCTTAAAAACCAATAAGCAATACAAACTCATCATTGCCGGAGAATTCTATGAATCAGAAAAGAAGTATGTCAAACTTATATCCGAACTTGGACTTGAAGATCAAATTATTATAAATAATCAATATATTCCAAACGAACAGATTTCTTATTATTTCTGCGCAGCGGATGCGATTGTTTTACCATATAAATCGGCGACTCAAAGTGGTGTTGTACCTATTGCTATTCATTTTGAAAAGCCCGTTATCGTAACTAAAGTAGGCGGATTAACTCAACTTATTCAAGAAAACCAAATCGGACTCATCGCTGAATCTACGCCAGAATCTATCGGAGAACAAATTGACAATTTCTTAGATCAAAAAACAGTCCTGCATCCAGATTTCAGCAAGATTAGAAAAGAACTTTCTTGGCAAACATTTTTTGATACCTTTATGGATCAATTAAAAGACAATGGGTACATCTTTTAAAAAAATAATTAAGGAACACCAAGGCTGCATTAATGATTTGTTATCTCAACCACAATTGGAAGATGATATGAATCAAATTATCTCGGCAATAGTAAATTGCTTTAAAAACAAAGGGAAAGTCCTATTCTGTGGAAACGGAGGAAGTGCCGCCGATGCAGAGCATTTAGCAGGTGAGTTGAGTGGAAGATTTAAAATTGAACGTTCGCCTCTCGATGCAGAAGCACTTCATGTAAACAGTGCTGCTTTGACCGCCATCTCAAATGATTATGGATATGATAATTCGTTTGCCAGAATCTTAGAAGCCAAAGGTAATGAAGGAGATGTTTTAATAGCAATGTCAACTTCTGGATCCTCGAAGAATATTTTAAACGCATTACAAAAAGCATTGTCATTAAACATGACTTGTGTTGCCCTTGTAGGTCAAGAGACGCAACATGTAACTTCAATGTCAAAATTTATTATCAGCATACCTTCAGATAATACGCCAAGAATACAAGAAGCTCATATGCTGCTTGGACATATTATATGTGAAGAAGTTGAAAAACAATTATTTCAATCAGAATAATATGCAAGCTGAATTTTTCACGACTTCATTAGGAACAAAATTACGCGTTAGAAAATGGCTAACGCCATCAGCAAAAGCAGATATTTTTTTCGTCCATGGGTTTGCTGAACACAGCAATCGTTATTTTAATGAAGCCAAATTCTTCAATAATTTAGGACTTAATTTTATAGCTTTTGATCAAAGAACGCATGGAGAGTCAGAGGGAAAACCACGAGCATACATTGATAATTTTGATGTACTTATTAAAGAATATGAAGAATGTTTTAATCATCAAATAGATTGTAAAAAACCATTCTTTTTAATGGCCCACAGTATGGGAGGATTGGTTCAATTGAGTTTCCTGTTAGGCAAAAAAGAAATGCCTCACACTTTTAAAGGAGCTTGTTTTTCTTCACCATTGATTATGCCGAACAAAGATATGGCACCGCTCTTGCAAAAACTATCAGGTATCATTGCTGCCATTTTACCTAAATTAAAAACCGTAAAATTAGATCCTGAGCATATTTCAAGAGATCCTAAGGAACAAAAATCCTACGTTGAAGATCCTTTAAATTACATAGGTGGATTGTATGCTAAAACAGCAGACACGATGCTGAAACAAATGAAGAAGATCCATCCACACTTCAGTGAATTTGATGTCCCTTTTATAATTCAACACGGTACTGATGATCAATTAGCTGAATTCGAAGGAAGCAAAACTTTGTTTGAAACGTCATCTTCAAAGGATAAAACATTCATACCGTTAGAAGAATTCAGACATGAAATAACAAGAGAGATAAATCATGAAATGGTTTTGAAAAACTATGGAGATTGGATGACTACAAGATTATAAAAAATTAATTCGTCCGATCCTTCTTCATTTTATTTATTGCTTTTAAGTATTTTCTTCCTCTACTTTTAAATCCTGCCGAACCATATGGCATGTGCATTCTAATTGAAGCTTCCAGTTCTTCTTGTAAATCGGGATATTTTTCAGATATTTTAAACAATACCGTCATTGAAAAAACTCTGATAGCAATTGAAAAATTAGGATCATTTAAAAATAAAAAGCAACGGTCGTAAATCATTCCTTCATATGATTCCGGAATAACGATATCTTCTAAAATCCTTAAAATGTTTCTTAAGACAGCATCATGTGAAGGATTATCCATCATTGAAATCATACTATCAAAATAAGGGTTTATAAGTTTAGGAAACTTTCTACCCAAATAACCTACAGGCCAAGCTGCGCGCTGATTATATCGCCAATGCCACTTTCTATCCAAGAAAAATGACATTAATGCTTTCATCTTTTCAGGATCATCTCCAACATATTCTAGGATTTTATTCTTCTGCGTCTTAGAATGTTCTTCATCCAACAGCTTTTTTATTTCTTCTAAATACTTCACAGTGAACAAATTAAAAATTCTTATATATATTTTTTTGCAAAATGATAATAATATTCAATTTAAACAATATCTTCGTTGTCTATTCCCAATACCTTATATATAACGAGCAGTCTAAAAAATGGGACACTCAATAAAAATTATTATTGATCCTTGTGATTATTAACCAACTGTCACTTTAATAATTTAATGAAAGAATATAAAAGGTATTTAGTTACAGCTGCCCTACCCTATGCTAATGGACCACTCCACATAGGCCACCTTGCAGGAGCATATTTGTCATCTGATGTATACGTTCGATTTTTAAGATTATATGGAAAAGATGTGGCTTTTATTTGTGGTTCAGATGAACACGGAGCAGCAATCACCATAAAAGCGCTAAAGGAAAATAAATCACCGCAAGATATCGTAAACAAGTATCACGAACTGTTCAAATCAACATTTGAAAAAATAGGTGTTTCTTTTGATTACTATGACAGAACGACTGCCCCTCATCATCATGAAACATCTCAAGAGTTCTTCAGAACGCTATACAACAAAGGAGAATTTATAGAAAAAGAATCTGAACAATACTACGATGCGTCTGCGAAACAGTTTTTAGCTGACAGATATATTAAAGGAACTTGTCCAAAATGCAGCCATGACGCTGCCTATGGCGATCAATGTGAAAATTGTGGAAGCGCACTAAGTCCAACTGAATTAATCAATCCTGTCAGTACGTTAACTGGTAACAAACCAGAACTGAAGAAAACATCACACTGGTTTTTACCATTAGATAAATATGAAGGATGGTTGAAGGAATGGATCAACACTGGTGAAGTAGGAGGTGAAAAATTACATTACCCAGAAGATTGGAAAAAACATGTTCTTGGACAATGTAAGTCTTGGATAGAAAATGGACTTCTTCCCCGTTCAATGACACGAGATCTCAATTGGGGCGTAGATGTACCAAAAGATATCCCAGGATCTGAAGGCAAAAAGTTATATGTTTGGCTAGATGCACCTATCGGTTATATTTCTGCAACGAAAAAATGGGCAGAACTAAATAATAAAGATTGGAAGCCTTATTGGCAATCTGATGATACAGCTCTTATTCATTTTATAGGCAAGGACAATATTGTATTTCATTGTATCATTTTTCCAGCGATTCTTAAAGCACATGGTGAATATACTTTACCAATGAATATTCCTGCTAATCAATTTATGAATCTGGAAGGCGATAAAATATCTACCTCAAGAAATTGGGCAGTTTGGGTACATGAATATCTTGAAGAATTTGCAGGCCAAGAAGATGAGTTGAGATATTCCATGATTAAAAACATGCCTGAATTAAAGGACAGCGAATTTACCTGGAAGTCATTTCAAGATGCGAACAATAATGAACTTGTCAATAATCTTGCGAATTTCATAAACCGCGTCGTCGTATTAACGAATAAGTATTATGATGGTGTCATTCCTGAATTTGATGAAGACCAAGATATTATTGGTTGTGATGATGAAGATGAATTAGCATATCATGATGGAGAAATATTAAGACTTTTTGATAATGTTGACGAATTGTGTGCGTGTCTAAGAAGTTATGATTTCAGAGGCGGGCTTTCAGCACTCATGGAAATAAGCAGCCAAGGAAATCAAATCATGCAATTTAATGAGCCTTGGAAAACGATTAAAGTTAATCCTGAAAGTGTTAAGGTGGTTATCAACCTTCTCAACCAATACTTAGCTGTTATAAGTATTGTTATGAGACCATTCCTTCCGTTTACATCTGACAAATTACGCGGCTTACTAAACTTAGACCCGCTCAAGGAAGAAGGCGAACTTTTAGACTTATGTAATGCACTAGCTGAAGG
>JABDKX010000160.1 GCA_013001975.1 Saprospiraceae bacterium
GGCGCCATTTATTGGAAGCTCTCAACCGGTAGAGGCGTAATGCCTGCCTTTCAGGATCTACTTTCAAAAACTGAACGATGGCAACTCACAGCCTACATCAGAAGCTTAGGTGAAAATAACGATTAAACAACACATTATGACGAACCAAAAAGTATTTAAACCGTACATAATCTTCGCACTTCTGATGCTATGCGCTAGCTTTATATATGCACAAGAAGAAGAGTTTTTTGAGGAAGACGATTCTGTTACCAATGTTTTCAATTATGGGATGTTGGTCAATGTTCAAACCACAGAAACTGTTCGAAAAGGCGCCTTTGAACTGCGTATTTTGCACCGCTTTGGTGAGTTAGATCTAAAAGATTTCAAATCTTCAGTAATTGATGAATTCTTGGGCTTTGATGGCTCTGCAAACATCCGATTTGGATTTCATTTCGGCATTTCAGACAATTTCCAAATAGGTATTGGTCGAACAAAAATCAGTAAGGTCTTTGATTTTGAAGGAAAATACAAATTGATAAAGCAAAAAGAATTTGGAGGAACGCCAATTTCCGCCACCTTATATTTTAACACTGCGGTTTCTACGCGAAGTTTTCCTGAAGTGGGACCAAATGAATTCTTTGAAGATTTAGAAACACCCTTCGAATATAAATTCTCCCATAGATTCACCTATAATATGCAATTCTTAGTTTCAAGAAAATTTAGCGATAAGTTTTCGTTGGAATTAAATCCTGGGATCTTGGTAAAGAATTTAGTGCCTCCAGGCGAATCCAATGTCTTATTTGTAACATCTTTAGGAGGACGATTCAAGACAGGTCTGACCTCTTCCATTATTTTTGAATTCACAAAAAAATTCAACGGACAAACCAATAATTATACAGATCCAATTTCTTTAGGATTTGAAATTGGCACTGCAGGCCATGCCTTTCAGATGTTTATAAGCTCCTCAAATCAAATCATAGAACAAGGGATCTATTATTCACAACCTTCAGATTATACCGAAGGGAAATTATTATTAGGATTTAACTTAAAACGTACTTTTTTAAATGGAAACAAATAGAAAAATAGTATTCATAATGCTCTCAGGGATATTTGTATTTCTCTGTTCTTGTGAAGCCGAAGAAGGACCGTTCGTTACTGAATTGGAAACCATAGATGTAAGTTATGCAACCGATATTCAGCCTATTTTTACGAATAGATGCATACAATGTCATGATCAAAATCACCCAACTGGATTAGATCTTCGTGAAGGCAACAGTTACGACTTACTTGTCAACATAACGTCGTCAAACTATGCGCCTAATTTAAGAATTGAACCTCTCAGTTTGGAAAATTCTGTTTTATGGCATAAAGTTATTGGTGATGGTGTATTTGGGCAACAAATGCCTCCTGTTGGAGATCCATTATCAAACTTCGATATAGAAAAGATAGAATCTTGGATTGAATTGGGAGCACCAGATAATTAATAGTATCTTTAAATATCATATTGAAAATTATTATTCGGAAAGTAAAATCAATAAAACTAAATAAATTGCACTATGAAAAACAACTACACTTTACATCCAAGTCAATTGATCCTTTTACTGATGTTTGTTTCATTCTCATTACAAGCACAGTTAAAAATCGTAAAAGTAAATCCAGCCACAGATCGTATTACCATTAAAAACTTTGGTAGTGCTTCTGATCCTATGGATATTTCATCTTATCAATTATGCAATTTCCCAGATTATAGCCAATTAGGCTCCATGACCCTAATAAGCGGTAATTTAAATTTAGCCGTTGGTGCCAGTGTGACCGTGGTGGCCAATATTCCAGTAAACGCTTCAGACGGTGAAATGGGATTATATGTGTCCGGACCATTTGGTAATGCTGCTAATATGCGTGATTATATGCAATGGGGTTCAGCAGGACATCAAAGAGAAGGTGTTGCCGTGACGGCAGGTTATTGGACAGCAGGTACCTTTATTAACGTGTCACCTCCTTATAATTATAATGGTAATGGTACAGATGTAGGTGTTGCATTTTGGGATACATCCCTAAGTACTGAGGATTTTGAACAAAATGTAGCATTTAAAATCCGTCCTAATCCTGTAGAATCGAATTTAAGCCTCTTTTTTCAAAGAAATATGGAAAGTATAGAAGTTGAGATTTATAACTTACTAGGTTCACGGATAACGCGTATAACAGACTCAAATGTGTCAAATAAGACAATAGATGTCTCGTTATGGAAGACCGGATTGTATTTTGTGAAGATCACGACGGAATACGGATCACAGACAAAGCGCTTTATCAAACAATAAAATTGTGCGAATATTCATATTATTTAGCTTAAAATAAGGTTTTCTAAGCACAAATGTGACTTTTTCAAAAAAACTGTGTCTTAATAATAAAGGACATGCAGTTATCCTTGACTAATGAAACATAAAGTAAATCCTGAAAGGCGGATCTCTAAAAAGAAACATTACCAAGACGAAATCCTTAAAAGTGCCGAGTTAAAAGTTATAATGAAACATAAAGTAAATCCTTTACCGGATCCCTAAGAAGAAACATTACGCAGCAGAACTCCAAATCAGATGTCATTCTGGATCAATATCGAAATACGAAGCGCGTGTTTCGATATTTTTGCTTGATTATTTTCCAATACAAAAATTAACTGTTTATCTCCCTTTTAGCGTCTACTTTGCCCTAATGAAGTGATAAACTGTTTTTTATGTAGATATATATAATAATTATGCGTATCTTCAAGTGCACATAAAAATATAATATACTTCCAATAAGATCGCTAGTATATTGCAAAAATTATGTGTTCTATTTTATTTTAGAATATAGCGAATAATTACACATTTACTTTTCTCCTTATTACAATTATTAGTGCCGACTTTTTACTTTAATTCATCCTGCTGGTAATACGTATTATTTATGTTATGGCAAATATATTGCCTTAACGTAATTTGTGATGAATAAAAGCTTCCAATCGAGAATTCTTTTTTGTACTGCGTGGTCATATAAAAATCTGTTCTCATCCCGTATTGCGGGATTTCTTTTTCGTGCAGTATCACTTTTTTTGATACTATATGGCGGGCAAATCAAAATAAAACAATCTTATATTTTACTTCGTTTAGACCATTTTTCTGAATTTGAAAATTCTGGTCGGCCACCACCTTAATCACCTCAAGCTCCATTTTAGTACTTAACACAATTCTCATTTCTATTAATGGCATTCATTCTAAATTACCCGACTTAACGGTATTTATTGCTAAAATGGTAACAATCATTTTTTATCAACCATTAAAAAAATAATATTATGAAACCATTAAAAAAAATTCTTTATTTATTACTAGGTGTAGCCTTTATCACTGGCTGCGAGACCGAATCTATTCAACCAACTGAAGATCCAAATTTAAGGCTATTTGAAAGTGTGACCTCTCCTGAAAAACAGGCAACTTTGGAAAGTATAAATGAACATGCTTTCAATTCAAAATTTCATGTTCCTTTAGGAGAGCAGCTATGTCCAGGTGAAATTGCTTCTGGTGAGGCTGAAATAGGTAGCGTTTTCACTTTTCCCGTAGGTGCTGATTTCTGGTATTTTGAAGCTGAAGCTGGGGATGTCATGAGTTTTGAAGTTAATCGAACCAACTGTAACGCAGATCCTCTTGCGATCTTATGGTTTGTGACAGATTCAAATGAGCTCATTTATATTGGTGAAATTGATGATGAAGATGAACCAGCTTGTACACCTGATTGTATGGCTTATGGCGATCCATATATTTCAGGCGTTCCCATGCCGTTTACAGGCGTTTATACAGTTGGTGTTGTAGAGTGGGGATTTGCTGAATGTCTGGATGAATCAGATACAGGTACTTACGACATTTTACTTACAGGACAGAACACTTGCGTCATAAATATTGATGGCTGTGACACTGGTGTTGCCAACCGGTTTGTAGGAGATTCCAACATGGATGAAATGTTAGATGCTCTTGAAGCTGGGGATTACAGAAATCACGGGCAATTTGTGCGTACGGTGGCTCAGTTAGTGAATACGTGGTATAATGCTGGATTAATCACCTTGGCCGAAAAAGATGCAATCATGGAATGCGCGGGTATGGCAAATATTCCTTCTTAGCATTTTAGGTGTAAAAACGAAGTAAATTAATCAAGGTCTATGATATTCTACGGATTTCATAGACCTTTTTTATTAAATATAATTAAGATATCTATTTTCCAACAAGCCTTTGCTAGCCTACCTGTGCCTCGGCTAAAGCTTCGGATTACTTTCCAATACAATAT
>JABDKX010000167.1 GCA_013001975.1 Saprospiraceae bacterium
AGGCTTGACATAAAACTACAATGAGAAATAGTTTTTTGGTTTTTTGATCCATCTTGCAATCAAGATACGGATTTAAAAAATATGTCTGTACCCTATGCCTAAATTTATGACCAATTTTTCTCTCAACTCAGAATAACCCATATCCATGATTATCGGACCAATAGGAGAATTGATGCCCAATACCAAACCGTATGAAAAAAGAGAGATATCTTCATCGATATTATCAAAAGCATAACTGGCTAAGTTACGACCATATAAATATTGTACTCCAGGAGTCAGGTATACAACCTCAGAGACATGTATTCTGAACCCAAGTTTTCCGCTGATATGATTATCGACTAAAAGTTCAGATCCATCAACTCCTAAAAAACCATATACCCGTTCTTTTGATTGTAATGGTCCTCCCAATTTATAATTGTCTAAAAAAGATATCCCTGTAGAAATATGGCCATTGACCCGAAACTCTGAACAAAGCCAATCAGCATAATGGTAATACCCTTCAAACGAAAGAGATGCAAAACTGTATCGTCTGTCTTCTGTCAAAGATAAAAACTCAGTTTCTTCACTTTGGTTTTCTCTTCGTAATTTATTATTAAATACATGTCCAAGATAAGCTTCCAGGGCAACACCCTTTTCAGGGAAAATTTGTCTGTCTAAAGAATTATAATTGAATCCTAAATTCAATGCTAACTTTCTTGTATTGTATATTTTCAGATCTTCTTCCTTGAATACTTCCGGACGTATGCCATCAAACCGGTATTCCATGCCAACTGAAAAAAGCATTACATTTTTCAATTCCTTCAATACTTCTATCCTGGCTCTACCCTCTCGAGTTTTATACAACCTATCCACAACACCATTATTGAATAATGGAAAGTTATAGAGCTCGTATTTCCCTTTTAATCTGAATAAGAAACTGGGTACTTTTGGCAATCGCAAATAATATTCGCCTTGCATTCCTGGGTTTTCCGAAATCCTTAAATCCATTCTAAAGTTAGAAGGCTTAGATAATATATTACGAGCTTCCGCATTTATAATCAAAGAAGCATTGAAGTGTTTAAATCTGTTTAAACTCAAACCAATACTATAAGGGTTTACCTCTTTTGTCAAAATTTTTAGGCCTGGACGTTTGTTGGAATAATCAAACGAATAAGATGCTTTGGAGAAATTCTTTGTACCAAAAATGAGCGACAAACTTTCTTCAAGATCTTGCAAAGAAACATAGTGACCTTTAGAAAAACCCAACTCACTTTGTATCATTTTTCTCAGGACCTTATCTTGCTCTTCAATAATTAATGTATCGATTTTTATTTTAAGTGCATAATCGAGTTTAGGATTTTTTTTCGGTGCTTCTGATTCCTTGAGTTTATCTGCCAAATCCTTAAGTGCATCTTCATATTCACGTGCGGCATCATAACCTTTTTTAATAAACGCATCATAATCATCAAAATCAAACTTACCCATATCTTTTACTTCAGGGTGGATGACTAAGTCAGCTAGTTTCATTTGCATTTCAGAATCCAAAATACTGCCCATTGAAGCAGATTGTCTAAGGATATCAAACATAGACTTTAGTTCGTCTTTATTTGATTTTTCGATACCAACATAGACACCAATAATATAATCGGCGCCCATATCAATGCATTCTTGAACAGGGAAGTTTCTAATGAGGCCACCATCAACAAATAAATTTTCACCTATTTCAGAAGGTGGAAAAACAGAAGGAATGGCCATGCTTGCTCTGATGGCATCGCCTATATATCCTTTGTCAAATACTGTGATGGCACCGTTTTCAATATCGACAGCCACACATTTAAAAGGAATATGAAATTGATCAAATTCTCTGGTTAAATATCCTGGCGCAAAAATATTGGAAAGTATAATATCAAGCTTTTGCCCTCTTATTAATCCTTGGGGTAAATTGAATGCGTCTTCATTCCAATAGATTGATAAAGGAATGCGTTCATGGTGTTCCTTTTCGATGGGTGCAACTTCATACAAAGGTGTTCTGTTGCTCATGAGTAAATTCCAATTTTGTCCCTTGGCAACATCTCGTAACTGATCAGAATCAAAACCCATTGCATTAAGCCCTCCAACAACGCTGCCCATACTAGTTCCCGTAATATAATCAACTTCAATGCCCAGCTCTTCCAAATATTTGATAACACCAATATGCGCTAAGCCATGTGCCGCACCACCTGAAAGCACCAATCCAACTTTGGGTCTTTGCTGAGATTGCAAAGAATGCTGACTAAAAAAAAGAAGGAAAAATAAGATGTAAAGGAATAATGGCTTCATCAAATAATTTAAGACTAAGGAATTTTTGACAAAGGTACATTATAAATTTTCCTAATGCATATTTCTAAATGCCAATTCTCGATAAAAAATCTATTTACGACAACCCAGAAATGACACCATTATCATCTATATTCATTTGCTCTGAAGCCGGAGAAGATGGCAAGCCTGGCATTCGCATCATATTACCTAAAATCGGAATAATAAATCCAGCACCAACTGCATATTCAAATTCTCTAATTGTGACATCAAATCCTGTTGGACAACCTAAGAGCGTAGGATTATCACTTAATGATTTTTGTGTTTTTGCCATACAAACTGGTAAGTGATCTAGCTCCAGCTTTTGAATTTTTCTCAAGTCAGACAATGCTTGCTTTGCATATATGACATTATCAGCACCATATATTTCAGATGCAATTTTTGCTATTTTTTCCTTGATAGGTAAGTTCCAATCGTAAAGCGCTTTAAAGTTATTATTTCCTGATTCAATTTCTTTTATGACTGCCTTTGCCAGATCAGTCATCCCTCGGCCGCCTTGGGCCCAACCTTTCGCAACAACTGCATCTACACTGTGTTCTGCACACATACTCTTCACCAATTCAATTTCTTCTTCAGAATCTGAAGGAAAAGCATTGATAGCCACCACAGGTGATAATCCAAATTTTTTACAATTATCAATATGCTTTTTCAAGTTTGAAAAACCAGCCTCTACACGTTCAACACTCTTGTCATTATATTCATCTTTCTTTGCGCCTCCATGATGTCTCAAAGCTCTGATCGTTGCAACGAGGACCAGTGCTTTTGGTTTTATACCAGCCGAAACACATTTGATATCTAAGAATTTTTCAGCACCTAAATCTGCTCCAAAACCTGCTTCTGTGACAACATATTCCGAGAGTGACATACCCATTTTGGTTGCAATGATTGTATTCGTTCCTTGGGCAATATTTGCAAATGGTCCACCATGAATAATAGCTGGATTATTTTCGAGCGTTTGAACAAGGTTTGGTTTAACCGCATCTTTTAATAATATTGCCATCGCATTTTCAGCTTTGAGATCTGCTGCATAAACTGGTCTTTTATCAAAAGTATAACCAATAAATATCTTACCTAATCTTTCCTTTAAATCTGAAAAGCTTTCTGCCATACACAGAATGGCCATCACCTCTGAAGCAGGTGTTATATTAAATCCATCTTGTCGCGGAATGCCATTAGCAGTTCCACCCAACCCAATAACAATATCTCTTAATGCTCGATCATTCATATCCATCACCCTTTTCCAAACCACTGTTCTAGGATCGATATTTAAATTGTCTTTTTTATTTTGGATATTGTTGTCGATCAGTGCAGCCAACAAGTTGTTCGCTTTTTCTATAGCACTAAAATCTCCAGTAAAATGAAGATTGATATCCTCCATTGGTATAACTTGTGCAAATCCTCCACCAGCAGCGCCACCTTTTATTCCAAATACGGGACCGAGAGAAGGTTCTCTAAGAACCACAATGGTTTTTTTATCTAACATATTTAATCCTTCGGCTAGACCGATGGATGTGGTTGTTTTGCCTTCGCCAGCAGGTGTTGGCGTCATTGCCGTAACCAAAATCAAATTTGATTGCTTTACTTTTTCCGCATTCAATAAATCAAGTGGAAGTTTAGCCTTATATTTTCCATACATCTCAATATCATCTTCTCCTACATTTAGTTTTTGAGCGATATTTTTTATATGCTCCAAATGCGCACTTTGAGCAATATCAATATCAGAGTAATTGTGGGTTTCTTTGTTAGGTTTCATGAATACAATTTGAAGTTTGCTGATTAAATATTTATGGTTAGTTAGGTTTGTAAGCTACTGCTTTAATTTCAATCAATAAATTAGGATGTGGCAATTCTGAAGCTGCAACAGTTGTCCGGGTTGGTCCTGTGTGATCGAAATAACTGCCATAGACTTTGTTGTATAATTTAAAGTCTTTCATGTCTACTAAGAAAGTGGTAATATCAACGACATGTGACAAATCTGCACCCACACTTTCGAGCAACACTTTTATATTTTCAATGACGGCCTTTGTTTGTTTTTCGATATCCAATTTAAATGTGCCATCTTCTTGTAATTCAGCACCAACATGAGTGTTGTCGCTCCTCCTGCTGCTGGTACCTGAAACAAAAATAAAATCACCTACTCTTTTGACATGAGGATAATTGCCAAGAGGAAGTGCCCTGTCTTTTAAAACTTTACTTTCAAGATTCATTGTTATATGATTTATGTAGTGCTTCAATTTCTGACATGACAATAATAAGATCTAAGTTGTCACCATTTTCTTGAACCATTTTTAGCAATAGTGCATCCTGTTTTCTTCCTAAGTCCATTGCAATTTTGTAATCTAATTCAGGTTTAAATGTAACTAAAGAATATTTAGAATAATAATTTGAATATGTCTGCTCTAGTTGCATTTCTAATTTTCTTTTTTTCATGAAATCATCATCATCCACCTTATCACGCATTTCATAAAAATTGTCAATGGCAAGATCTGCAATAGCATCCGCGTTGTCTTTTCTTTCTTCTTGGAATTCAAAAAGAAGTTTATCAAAATCATCACCATACAAATTTAGCATATCATCAAAAACACGGACATCTTCAAATGAAGCATTCATGCCTTGACCATAAAACGGAACGATAGCATGTGCTGCATCTCCCATTATAACAGTTTTTCCATATGCTTGCCATGGATAGGCTTTAATTGTTCCAAGCGTACCCACTGGATTTTCAAAATATTCATCAAGGTAGTGAGGGATGTAAGGCAAGAGGTCTGCATAATATTTATTGAACATTTGCTCAACTTTTTCTCTTGTATCCAAAGTATTAAAACCAACCTCCCCTTCAAATGGATGGAACATTGTCAATGTAAAACTGCCATCGAGATTTGGTAATGCAATAATCATGAAATGACCTCTCGGCCAAATATGAAGTGCATTTTTTTCAATTTTAAATCCACCTCCGTCTTTTGGCAAAATACTCAACTCTTTATATCCATGCCTTAAAAAATCTTGCGAATAATTGAAAAGCAATTTGGTGGTTTGACTCATCATACTTCTTCTTACAACTGAACCAGCACCATCAGTTCCCACCACCAAATCAGCGGTATCTTCAATTTTTTTACCATCGACTGCATCGCTTCCTTTTACAATGCCTTTTTCCAAATCAACATTTTCTATTCTAGCATTAAAATGGAGTGTGACTTCATCTCTAAATTCAGCTTCATTTAAAAGTAAAATATTTAATCCCGCTCTAGAGACAGAATTTATATAATCATCTTCACGTCCACTGTACGGAGATAAAAATGTTTCTCCTCCCAATGGATGAATCAATCTGCCTTTCATGGGTATACAGTCTTGTATGACCGTTTTCCTCAGGCCAACACGATCTAATGCCATTAATCCCCTATTCGATAATGCCAAATTGATCGAACGACCAGAATCGTTTGAATCATTACGCATATCTGAGCGCTTTTCATAAACCACAACTTCATAACCTCGTTGAGCCAATCTCACTGCCAACAATGATCCACAAAGCCCTGCGCCAACAATAATTACTTTTTTCTTTTTATTGTTTTTCATAATCAAATCAGATTACTTTAAATGTTTATTTAACACGTTTACAAATTGCCAACAATCTTCGAAGCTATTATACAAAGCTGTTGGTGCTACACGAATAACATCAGGTTCTCGCCAGTCAGCTATAACACCGTCAGCTGAAATAGCTTCATACAAAGATTTGTCAGCATTGGCTACTTGAATTGACAATTGACTGCCTCTACGATGTGCTTCTTTTGGCGTAATTATAGAAATATCATTGTTATTCAAATCATTTACCAAATACTCTAAATATGCTGTTAACTTAATGGCTTTTTTTCTAAGATTCGAAATGCCTGCTTTATCAAATATTTCTAAAGAAGCCCATACAGAAGCCATTGATAAAATAGGTGGGTTGCTCAATTGCCAAGCCTCCGCCGTTGGAATAGGATCAAAGTCGTCTCGCATTCCAAACCTGGTTTCTTTATTATGTCCCCACCAACCTGTCAGTCTGGGGATGGACTTATCTGTAATGTGTCGTTCATTAACAAAACAGCCGCCTAAACTTCCGGGACCAGAGTTTAAATACTTATAGCTGCACCACACAGCAAAATCAACATTATTATCATGGAGGTTGAGTTCTACATTGCCAGCACCATGCGCACAATCAAAGCCAACTATGGCGCCTTGTTTATGGCCACATTCAGTAATGGATTTCATATCAAAAAATTGGCCTGTGTAGTAATTGGTATTCCCCAACATTATGAGAGCCAATGCATCACCATGTTCTTCAATTTGATTTAATATGTCTTCATCACGCAAACAAACTTCTCCTGGTCGTGGCGACAATTCAATAAGATTTTCTGATACATCAAGACCATGCCATTTTATTTGAGATTCAACAGCATATTTATCAGATGGAAATGCATCAGATTCAATCATTATTTTGGTTCTCTTTCCTTTAGGTCGGTAGAATGAAACCATCATCAAATGTAAGTTAACCGTAAGTGTGTTCATGACGATCACTTCAGTTGTCTTTCCTCCGACCACATTGGCCATTGCTTCTGTTAAAAACTCATGATAAGGCATCCAAGGATTCTCGGCATGAAAGTGACCTTCCACGCCATATTTTTTCCAATCTTTTAATTCTTGATCGATCTTTGATGCCGTACTTTTAGGTTGCAAGCCAAGAGAGTTTCCACAGAGATAAATTAATTTGTTACCCTTGTCATCTGTTGGATGGTAAAACTCATTACGGTATAAAAACAAAGCGTCCTCCCTATCTAATTGTTGAGCGCCATTTAAGCTATTTTCAAACGAATACATTCTATTAATTTGATTTGTTAGATTTAATTTTTCCAGCTTGTTCTTCTCCTAGCCATCTCAATACATTGTTTTCCCAAATGTCATCATACTGGTTTTGATCAATTATTTTTCTTTCTAAGGCAAGGTCTAATATTTTACCTGGATAAGAAGATTGCGGTTGACTTTCCATTTCTCCTAAGGGATAAGGATCATCTAAGCCCATAACAATTTGATTGGTTCCATTTCTTCTTACCATCAATTCTAATGAATCGGTATCATGAACAAGTGTATCGAAAAATATATTTGGGTGCCCTATAGCTTTTCTTGGGTGGGTCTTACCTTCAAACAAGTCTGGTCTTCCGTCAAACCCTTGGATTCGCCTACCTAAATTTATCTGAGCCAATTGACCACCATGAGCGAAACAAACACGCATGTCAGGATATTTTTCTTGATAGGCATTTAAAGTAAAAAAATGATAAGCGTCTGCACATTGAGCCAACATCCAAACAAGATGAAATCGCCAAGCAGTATTTTCTAAGTTTATAAATTTCTCTCCATCATAAGGATGGATTTCAACAGCCAATTTGTATTTATTCGCCAATTCAAATATAGGTTCGGTTTCCGCATCAAAAATAGTACGCCAAGTGCCTATAGAGTCCATGTAGTGCGTAGGTAAACATAGCACTCTCAAACCCAACTCTTCAACGCATCTTTCGATTTCCCACAATGCACTTTTGATAAACCCTGCATGAATGACAAAACCACAAGTGAATTTATCTGGATGGTCATTCTGAACTTTGCCATTGAAGTCATTTTGAAATCTTAAAACCTGTTTCATTTCTTCATACCTCAATCCATTCCCATAAAGCTGAGAAAGATTTAAAATGACAGCATGATCAATATTGTTTCTAGACATCCAATCCATTTTCTCATTGAGGAAGAAACTTGGATCTGTGACGGGCCGTTTCCAATTTTTTTGCAACATAAATTGCTTGCTATCGTCTACCCAAAAGATTTCCTTTTCCCTCATAAAGGAAGGAATTTGATCTGGGTATGGCAATAAATGTGAATGAGCGTTTATACGCATAGTTTATGATATTTTCTTTGTAAGAAAAAAGTACTTTTTATTATTCGAATTCAATACAAACATTTTTAGGTTCTGTAAAAAAGCGAAGGGCTTCAAACCCACCTTCTCTTCCAACGCCTGAATTCTTAGTGCCGCCAAATGGCGTTCTTAAATCTCTCAGCAACCAAGTGTTAATCCAAACGATGCCTGCATCTATTTTCTTTGCAAATTGATGTGCACGGTTCAAATTACTGGTCCAAACAGTTGTTGACAATCCATATTCTGTACAATTGGCCATCTTAATCACATCTTCTTCAGTATCAAATGGTGTCAACGTCACTACAGGACCAAATATCTCTTCAGTATTTGTTCTACAGTTGTAAGGTAGATCAACAATTACAGTGGGTTCAATATAATATCCATTTTCGTTTCCTTCAGGATGAACTGTATTACCTCCACAAAGAATCCTACCTCCTTCTTGTTTTGCAAGTTTGATATATGATAATATTTTTTCAAAATGCGCTTTTGATACAACTGCACCAATTTTTGTTGCATCATCAAGAGGATCTCCAACTTTCAATTCTTTTACTTTAACCAAAAAGTCGCTTCGAAATTTTTCATAAAGTTTTCTCTCTACAAAAATCCTTGAGCCACACAAACAAATTTGTCCTTGATTTGCAAATGATGATCTTACGGTCGTTTTTAACATCTTATCATAATCACAATCTGCAAAAATTATATTTGGATTTTTACCTCCTAATTCAAGTGATAATTTTTTAAACATAGGAGCCGCAATACTGGCAATTTGTGAGCCTACTTTTGTACTTCCTGTAAATGAAATGGCTTTTATACCTGGATGTCTGGACATTGCATCACCGGTTTTATGTCCTAAACCATGAACAATATTTAAAACGCCTGAAGGCAAACCAGCATCTATACATATTTGTGAAAGAAGAAACGCCGTCATGGGTGTTACTTCGGAAGGTTTTGCTATTACTGTATTACCAGCGGCTAAGGCAGGTGCAATTTTCCATGTAAAGAGATACAATGGCAAATTCCAAGGAGAGATACATCCAACAACACCCAGTGGTTCTCTTAATGTGTAATTGATGTTGCCTGGCCCGCTATGAGATTCAGACGCAAATTGCGTTATGGCATTTGCAAAGAATCTAAAATTAGCTGAAGCCCTTGGAATATCTACTTTCTTAGCAAGAGTTAATGGCTTGCCATTATCTATACTTTCGGCTAATGCCAATTCATCAAGATTTTTTTCTATCATATCAGCGATGCGCATCATGATTCGTGATCTTTCAGATATTGGTGTTTCTGACCATCCGTTGAAGGCTGCTTTTGCAGCTTGATACGCATTTTCAATATCGTCTTTTCCTGAATCTGTCACCTTCGCATATACTTCGCCAGTTGCTGGGTTGATATTATCCAATTGGCCGCCTTCAACAGCAGATATCAATTCCCCATTTATATAATTTTGAATTTCAATCATATTAAGCAACGTTTGTATAATAAAAACTCAGATTCTTCTTTAAATGATCTGGCAATGTAGGCAATTCAGATCTTGGAATCAAAAGTGTCGATATATTATGAAGGTCTTTAAATATCATATGTTTTTGTGCTGTTGCATTCAAATAGCTGTGACCAGATGAACCACCAGTTCCCATTTTATTTCCAAGCATCCTCAATACCATTTGAGCGTGACGATATCGCCATGCAGTCATCGAATCATCTATTTCGATAATACATCTTAACAAGCGATATGGCAAATGTAAGATAGGTTCATCACGATATAGATTAATAAATAAAGCAGATACTGTGGCTTCATAGCTCATTCTGATTTCGCCCTTTTCTTGAAGTGCTTTATATTTTTCTTTATCCAAAACAACACTGAAGTAATTATCCGTGCCTTCAAGCATGTTGATACGCATATCAACTTCGTCTTCAGTTAAAAACGGAGATTCTTTTATGGCTTTCCTTTCTTTAGCCAACATCCTATCAACTGCTTTTTTATATTCTTCAAGGAAGTTAAAATCGCCAACTTTTAAAAACGGTGTTCTTTCCAACCATAATTCTATAGCTTCAAACATAGAAGTATCACGTTCCATTTGCATCAACACTTCTTCTTTTTCAGGGCTAAAAACACTGCTGTAAGGACAACCATTATATGTCATTCTCTGCGGAGTTTCCAATCCCAACAAGTTTTCTACTTTTCTAAATTGAAAACTTTGAAAACCGGAAGCTGGAAATAGATGTTGCCTAAAATCAAGAAAATCAAGCGGCGTCATGGTTTCCATAATTGCAATCTGATCTATTAAGATTTTTTGGATACTCACGATACGTTCAAGTCTGATAATAGAATTACCAATGGTTCTTTCATCGACTTTTTCTTTTCGAAATAATTCTACAACAGATTCCAATTCATGGATAATTTGCTTAAACCACAGCTCGTAAGTTTGATGTATGATTATGAATAACATTTCATCATGAGCGGGTTTTTCTCCTTGTGCTTCACTTCTCAAATTCTGAGCACTTAATAGTTTATCTAGTGATAGATAATTTCTATAATGAACTGTAGAATATTTGTGATCAGTCTTACTCATTATTACTATATTTTATAATTTCCAATTTTTGATTTTATATTATTGGCGCCACGCTTTAAGATTTCAACATATTCATTGAGGCTGTTCTCTTTAAATCTGTCTGAAGGACCTGCTGCACTGAGGGCTGCAACCAATTTGTTTTCTTGATTGAAGACAGGAACAGCAACACAAATTAACCCCAATTCAAATTCTTGGCGATCAATAGCAAAACCATTCTTCTTTATTTTATTTAATTCAGTGGTCATTGATGGGATCGTTTTTTTTGTGTTTTCAGTATAAACATCAAAATCATAATCACTCATTAACTTTTTTCTCAGCGGCATATTTGAAAATGCCAACAATACCTTTCCAAGACCTGTACAATGAAGCGGACTCATTTGTCCTACTGTGGAATCTAATCTCAATCCTTTTAGACTTTCAACTTTATCAACCATCAATACAGAACTGTCTTTTAGAATACCCAAGTGGACAGTTTCTTCAATTTCAGTCGCTACCTTCTCTAGTTCTGGATGTGTAAGATGAACAAAGGAGTCATTGATATCAACACGGTTTCCTAATTCATATAATTTAAGACCTAAAGCATATTTTTCGCTGATTGGATTTTTATATAAAATGCCCAATCGCTCCAAAGTAGACATCATTCTATAAGTTGTGCTTTCATTTGCGCCAATATGGCGAGCCAATTCTCTCACACCCCATGAAGGTTTCAGGGGCGAGAAAAATTCAAGCAATTTGAAAGCCTTGATTATACTTCCATTCAATCCTGATGTACTTAGTGAGCTTGTTTTCATTCATTTCCGATTTGCAATTCCACAGAACCTAATCCAGAAGCTTCAGCTTTGACCAATTGTCCTTCTTTAATATATATTGCTGAGGTAGCAGCACCAGCTAAAATGACATGACCTTCCAATAATTGTTCGCCGTTTTCAAGAGCCAATCTTGAAGCTGCATAAAGTGATTCCATTGGATTACCTAGAATAGCGTTTGAATTTCCAGATTCAACAGTTTCGTTATCAATAATCAATTTCATTTCGAGATTAGCAACTGGCGTATCTTTTGGTTGCCACTCTCCAATTATGAAACCTGCTGAAGAACAATTATCTGCAACAACATCTTCAAGCGAAAACTTAAAATTCTCATATCTAGAATCAATAATCTCTATAGCTACAGCAACACCATCAATATAATCCATGGCATTGGATTCATCTAATATACAATCAACATCTTGCGACAACCGAAATGCAATCTCTGGTTCCGCTCTTGGATGGATAAAATCTTGAATATCTAATTCCTCGTTTTCCATGTAAAGCATTCTATCTGTCAACCGACCCCAAATCATATCGTGAACACCCATTTGCTCCATTTTGGCTTTACTCGTAAATCCCAATTTGATACCTAGAAATTTCTCACCGCGTACATATCGCTTAGCTAAAGAAATGCTTTGAATAGCATATGCTTCATCCAGATTAATTGGATTTTGTCCACTCACCTGCGCTATTGGTGTAGCGTACATAGCTGCTTTATCCAAACTGTCTGCTATTAAATTATAATTCATTTTTGTAATATTTTACTGTTTCACTATTTAAAACAGTGGTTTATTTATTGCAAGTTAATAAAAAATATATTTTTGTCTAATAATTTATTCCAATGAAATTTATTGGACCAATAAAGCATCCATATATTTTTCTTTTTTCTGTTTGTTTGATTTCGCGAATACTTTTTAAATGGTATTCAGGGTTTGATAATTTTGAACTTTTTACGGATTCTCTCAGATATGACATGCTGAGCGACCGCATCATGGAAGGAGATGCCAATATGGATATGGTTGCTTATTTGATTGCGCCACTCTATCCATATTTAATAGCATTAATAAAGTGGGCATTTGGAAGTCATTGGGAAGGGATTTTAATCGCATTCCAATTTGTGATTGTCGCCATTTCTTCAGTTTACATTTACAAAATCACATATCTGATTTTCAAGTCTGAAGGCAAATCCTTGGTTGCTGGGTTGATTTATATTTTCTATCCTTTAACAATGTGGTACAATTTTACAATTGTTCAAGAAACTGTATTTCAGTGTTTCTTTATATTTTTCATTTATCATTTTTTAAAGTCTTTTAGAAAGCATTCTAAAAAAGACATTTATCCTGCAGTCATATTTTTCGGCTTAGCCTTATTAACAAAATCACACATCATTATTTTAATTCCAATAATAATGGTGCTCACATTTTATTATTCAAATTGGAAGCAAGTCGCTATATCATTAGGGGTACTATTTATAATGGTGATACCACATGGCATTGTTAATTATAAAAAACATAACGTATTTACAATATCCAGTTATGGGAATGGATCATTTTTTTTGCTTGGAAACAGTGAATATACTTACGATTGTATTACCAATCCCAAAGGTGAAATGGGAAAATATTCAAAAGCAATTTGTGATCCTTCATCTGTATTTGACAAAGACTTTGTTTTTGGTCATTATGGTCAAATCAATTTATTGCCACATAAAGAAAGAAACAAAAAGAAATTTGAATACAGCATAAATTGGATAAAATCAAACCCGCAGAAATTTATTAAATTAAAATGGCATGGATTACAGCGCTTCATTTTACCTGGCCTAGATTACAAAGTCTATAATTTTAAATATTGGATTGTTAGTTTTATTTCAGGCCTTTTGATATACATCCCAGGGTTGTATTTTGCTTTTCAAAAATTAAAGAAAAAGGAATTAGACGGTCTGTTACTTTTCAGCATTTATGGTTTGTGTGCCATTATTTTTATTGTCTTCTTTCCTGTAAACAGGTTTCGAGTTGTTACACTCGAACCATTTTTGATAATTTATGCGTCAGGCTTTTATTATAATTTTATAAAAAAGTATTATCCATTAGGATCCTGATAATCTGGATTGGTCATAAATTCTTCATCATTCAACGTTTTCAAAAAAGCCAATAATGCTGCTTTGTGTTCTTCGGTAAGTCCAAGTGGTTGGATTAAAGCATCTGATCCTTTTGAAATTTTACCGCCTTCATTATAATGATCAATCACTTCTTCTAATGTATTGAATTGACCATTATGCATATAAGGCGCTGAAAATTCAATATTGCGTAATGTAGGCACTTTAAATTTTCCGTTATCGATCAACAATCCTGTGATGGCACCCAATCCTTTATCTGTAAAGTCTTCGAATTCTTCAGCTGGAATGAGTCCATTATTCATATACTCATTGTTTGTTAAAAGTGGCGCACTGTGACAGTGGAAACATTCTCCATCTGGCAAGTCAGGAGTACGATCAAAAAATATTTTTACACCCATTAGTTCTTCGTCTGTAAAAACTGCTCGACCCATTAAAACTTTATCATACTTACTTGTGCCTGAAGATACCAAACTGCGTTCAAATTGTGCAATGGCTTTAGCTGTATTTTCACGGGTTATGCCGTTTGTATTGGTAATACCAAATGCGGAGCGAAATTTTTCCTGATACTTTTCAGAACGCCTAAGTCTTGTAATAACTTCTGGCCATTCAGCATTTAATTCTAAAGGATCTTCCACTGGCAAAAGAGCTTGTTCTTCAAGCGAAGCGGATCGACCATCCCAAAAGAAACCGTTATAATGAAATCCAACATTCAGCAATGACATTGAACTTCTTGTTCCTGGCAATCCTTCAACGCCCTGACTAACTCTTAAATTATCGGTGAAACTACCTTGGGGTAAATGACATGAAGAACAAGACATAGTACTGTCTTTGCTTAAAATTGGATCGTAAAATAAGTGCCTCCCTAAATCAATACCTTCACTCGTCATCAAATTATCACTAGGTTGTTCAAATATAGGAAACGAATCAGGCACTGACAATATAAATGGTGTGGGTGTATAAGGAATATGAGTCAGATCAATAGGGCTGTTTTCGATAACAACTTCATCATTACAACTTAAAAAAGTTGAAAAAATAGCAAGAGATATGATGAAAGATAGTCTCAAATTAAAATGATATATGTTATAAACGTAAAAATTATGTTTTAGTTTTTCAGAGCATTATTATTGCTTCCAATAAATTTTGACTGAATACCTCTATCAACTCTTCGTTTGTCATTGATGCCGACAAACCATTCACAACTTCATGCATATCAACTTGTAAATTAATTGTCCAATCCAAGCCTTTTTCAACGTAACGATCAACATCAAACTGAAGCTGATGACTATCTCCAGAAATTTTTAAATACCTGATACTATCGGCTAATTGAATTCGAAAATTTCCTAAGTAATATTGGTTACCTTCTTCAACATATAAGCTATCCAGCGCAAAATCTAATTCACTATTGCTGTCAATTTGATCAAATGGCTTGTAGGTTTCTACCGAGTCTTTGTTAAATCCAAGAAAAAAGCTGATTGAAGATAAAGTATCCTCAAACCGTGTTGCTCCTATTATTTTACTGGTTGTTTTTTGGATATAACCGAAATCATCTTTGATAAAATAATCATCAATTTCGACGCTGTCTCTGATGCGGTAGTTTCCTTTTTCACCTTGCAATTCAAATTGAGAAAAGAGTAAATCAAAGTTTAAAAACTTTAGACTGTCTCCCCCACCTAGGTCAATCGTGTCATTGAATGAATAACTGAAGGTGTCTCGGATAAAATTTATCGACAATTTCATGTCCGGATAAACACAACAGGAATCACATTCATTAACTGCTTGAAACCCAAAATTTTTTGAAAATAAATCCAAACAGCCTTCCTCGGATGGTTCACAAGAGAAAATTGTTGAAGCCAGTAATCCTATTACAAGTAATCTAAGAAGAAGCAATTTTTTCAGCATATTCTTTTACAAGTTTCTTTGCAATTTGTTTGACTTGAGCAGAGAAGTCTTTGTCCAAAATCCAATTAAGATATTGTCTGTCATTGTAAAGAACTTCAGCGGCATTTTTGCCAGAATACTTTCCAAAGTTAAATACGATTTCACCTTTATGGTTTCTTTTAAACCTTTGTGTGACATCTACTGTTCTCTGATCATTGGTAAACGCTGCTAATGAAGCGATGTCATTTTTAATGGGTGCTGGAGTGGTAAATCCATCGCCATCTACATGATCAACACCTTCATAACGTTTGATTTGACCTTTAAGTACCTCAACGGTTGCACGCACATCTTCCAAAGCGTCATGTGCATTCTCGATTTGTTTGTTACAATATAATTTATAGGCTGCGGACAATGTTCGTGGCTCCATCTTGTAAAAGATCTTTTGAACATCTATTGTTCTGCGATTTTCCAAACTGAACTCTTTTCCTGCTCGCGCAAATTCTTCCATTAACATTGGAATATCGAAGCGATCAGAATTGTATCCTCCCAAATCTGCATCTCCAATAAAATTCCAAATCTTATCAGCAACTTGATCAAAAGTTGGTTTATTGGCTACCATCTGAGCAGAAATGCCATGCACCTTAAAGGCTTCTTCAGAGATCAAAACAGGACCTGGATTTATCATTAAAGTCAATTCCTCAGGTTCTGGATTCCCTGTACTATATTTTACTAAGGCTAATTGTATAATACGATCTTTGACAACATTTAAACCTGTGGCTTCGATATCAAAAAAGACAATATCTTTTTCTAAATTAAATTCCATTTATATTATTTATATAATTCCTTCTTTATGCGCTTCTTCTTGAACGCCATGTAATTGAACTACGTCTTTCTTCCCTCTCAATTTCATATTCAACATTTCAACACCTAAAGAAAATGTAATCGCAAAATACAGATAACCTTTTGGCACTGCACCAATTTCATTGCCTAAAAAAGATAGGTGTGCAAGATGTCCACCTTCGATAATGAGCATAAAACCAATTAATATTAAAAATGCCAAACCAAGCATTTGAATTGTTGGATGTTCATTCACAAATCGACCAACAGGTACTGCAAATAACATCATGATTATGACAGATAAAACAACTGCAACTACCATAATAAATAAAGCGCCTTGTACTCCATTTGTCATTCCAACAGCTGTCAAAATGGAATCAAATGAAAAAACGATGTTTATTAAAGTTATCTGAATAATCGCACTTGTAAAGGTTGCTTTCTTTTTCATTTCACCGTCTGTACCCAAAGCATCTCCCTCCAACTTATGATGAATTTCTGTTACACTTTTATAAAGTAAAAATAATCCACCCAGAATCAGAATGATACTTTGACCTGAAAATCCTGCTTTCACAAAATCATTATCTAAATTAAACCAAGGCTCTTTCATGGCAATTAAGACTGAAATACCTAGTAACAAAACAATTCTCATAACCATGGCTAAAACCAATCCTATGTTCGTTGCTTTTTTCTGTTCCTCTTTTTTGATTTTGCCAGCGGCAATTGAAATAAAAATAATGTTGTCAACGCCCAGTACAATTTCCAGGAACGTTAAAGTGAGTATACTAAGCCAGAATGCTGAACTTGCAAAATCTGGAAAAGTCATTAAGCTTATCATCTTAAGTAAGTTTGAAAAGCTAAGATATAAATGATCTACATATTATAGTGGAAGTGATGTAAAACTATTCCTGAGATAATAAAAAATAGAAAGCCTTAACAAAGATTCATAACATTTCTGATTAAAATCTTGTGGGGCTTTCTTGCACTAAAGTGGATAATATTCTGGCGCTTTAAATCACCTAAAACTCTGGCCACTGTCTGTCTTGAAGTATCTGTAATGTTGGCTATTTCCTTATGTGATAATCCATGGTTGACAAGTATTTCATCCATACCTATCCTCATGCCGTTGTTTTTTGCTAAGTCCTTCAAAAAATCAACTATTCGGCTTTGTGCTTTTTTAAATACGAAATTGTTCATCCTTTGTTCCAAAGAGGCCATCTTACCAATCAATATTTGTGTGAGCTCGTGACATAAATTCGGATTTCTTTCAAGCAATGCTTTAAAATAAGATGTCGGAATTTTAAAAGCTTCTGTATCTGTAACCGCATGCGCAAAAAGTCGTCTTTCAGTATGCCCAGGCATGACATTTTCACCTACAAACTCATTTTTGTAGGCAATTTCTTTAATCATTACCTTATCATTTGAAGTATTCAACCCAACTTTTACTGATCCTTTTACTAAAATATAGACATTGCTCATTGGATCGCCTACATTAAATAAGTAAGATCCTTTTTTATATTTTTCATAAATGACTTGATTGCTTAATTGCTCAATTTGATTGTCATTTAAAGATTTAAAAACATCGAAGTCTCTTAAAATCAAAAATTTGGATGAATGCAACATATTTATCGTATTTATTCTTTAAGATGAAGCTCAAACCAAATACCCCTACTCTTTTTTAAAAAAAAATGAAATTTATTTTCTAGGCCTCTAAATGCCCTTAATGCTGGGCGTTTGTGATTGAAAAAAAGCAAAATATTTTAACATTTCTTTAACATATGTTAAAATTTAAGATATATTTACAGATAAAGTTAGTATGCATAGACTTTATGTGAATTTGACACTAATATCATTTATTTGAGATTGGGCACTTTACGTAAAATTGACACTATGAAATCGCTTTTGTCTCTATTTCTTTGTGTATGATTTCATCAAAAATTAATATAAATGACGAAACAAACAGGCATTAAAAATCCGAATGCCAACCTGAATGATTTCCAGATTAACGACGTCAAAAATGCGTTCTGGAACCTCAAGCCTAACCTACTTATCGAAGATACTTTACGAAGAAACCAAGGAACTTTAACTCAAAACGGAACTTTATGCATTAAGACCGGAAAATTTACCGGCAGATCGCCTAAAGATCGTTTTATTGTTAAAGACAACATTACAGAATCGACTGTTGATTGGAACGATATCAACAAACCATTTGAACCCGCAAAATTTGATAACTTATTTAATAAGGTCACATCTTACTTTAAAGGAAAAGATGTTTTTATCAAAGACGCTGCAGTTGGAAACGACCCAACATACCAAATTAAAGTTCGTGTTTTTGCAGAGCATTCTTGGAGTGCTAATTTCGTGCATAACATGTTTATCAGACTGGATAACGATCAACTAATGACATTCGAACCAGAATGGGTAGTATATGTTGCTCCAGGCTTTCTGGCTGATCCTGTAGTTGACGGCACACGTTCATCTAATTTCTCCATTATTAATTTCGAAAAAAAGAAAATAATTATAGGAGGAACCGGTTACACAGGTGAAATTAAAAAAGGTATGTTTTCCGTTCTTAATTACGATTTACCACATCATTATAATGTACTATCAATGCATTGTTCTGCGAATGTTGGAAAATCAGGAGACACATCTGTCTTTTTTGGATTAAGTGGAACAGGAAAGACTACGCTTTCAGCGGATCCAAATAGAAATCTTATCGGTGATGACGAGCATGGTTGGTCAGATCAGGGTTTGTTTAATTTTGAAGGAGGATGCTATGCTAAATGTATTCACCTTTCAGAAGAGAAAGAACCAGATATTTTTAAAGCCATCAAACCAGGCGCCATTTTAGAAAATATAAGTTTTCATCCTGGCACATGCAGACCAGATTATGATGATACATCAATAACTGAAAATACTCGGGTTTCCTATCCGATACATCATATTGAAAATCATTTCAAACCATGTACAGCGGAAAGTCCTAAGAATATATTTTTCTTGACTTGCGATGCATTTGGAATTTTACCACCGCTATCCAAGTTGACTGTTGATCAAGCGATGTTTTATTTCATTTCTGGATATACAGCTAAGGTCGCTGGTACTGAAGAAGGTGTTCTTGAGCCACAAGCTACTTTTTCAGCTTGTTTTGGCGCGCCATTTTTACCATTACATCCAAACGATTATGCTCAACTTCTAGGAGAGAAAATTAAGGATAATAATGTAAACATTTGGTTAGTCAATACAGGATGGACCGCTGGATCTTATGGTGAAGGCCACCGTATTTCGTTGAAACATACAAGACAATTAATATCTTCAGTATTAAACAATGATTTTGATGATATATCATTTACAAATTTTGATGTATTCAATCTTCAAATTCCAAGTTATTGTGAAGGTATTCCAGGCGATCTTTTACACCCCAGAAATTCATGGGCTGATAAAGATGCATATGATCAGAAGAGAAACGAATTAGCAAATCTGTTTAATAAGAATTTTGAGAAGTTTGAAAGCAAGGTTTCAAATAATATTAAGAAATCTGCTCCTAGCCAGATGGCGAGTTTAGTTGTATAATTAACTGTAACACTCTGTTATCAAATTTTATAATTGACATAACTTGAAAAAAAGATGTCTGAAAAAACCTCAAAAAAGAGCCTGAATTTAAATTCAGGCTCTACTTTTTTATATATTTTAAATTATCAGATTTTAAAGAATGTTTTTAAAACAACGAAATCTTCAAACTCAAATTTGACTAAATACAATCCATTACTAAATTGTGCTACATCAACTTCAGACTTAGCTGTCAAATTATCTGATTTCAAAATTCTTGCGCCATTGGCATTAAAGATTGTAAATGCTTTTGGTATCTTCTTTTCAAATTTAAAATTCACTACTGAGGAACTAGGATTTGGAAATACATTAATCTTAATGTCTTCATTCAAATCTTCAATCCCAGAAACCATATCTACCGTATAAGTTGCCATTACCACACAACCGTTAGCGTCCGTGATTATAAGTGTATATTCACCCGGTGTCAGGCCGTCCAAATCTTCAGTATCACCAACAGCTGATCCATTTTCATCATTCCAAACGTAGCTGTAAGGTGCAACACCGCCTTCTATATTTACATTAATGCTTCCCAATACTGCATCATCTGCATCAGTAACGACAACATCTGTTATTGCCAAAGGTAAATCGATAAGCATTTGCATAAATGAGCTTGAAACAGCACATCCATTATCATCTGAAATAACCAGTGTTACTTCACTGCCTACAACTTCAATACTTTCACTGTAAGGTGCAGTACCCCCAGTGACAGAATAGTCAAAATTGACCAACTCTCCTGTGCATGGAACAACATCAACATTATTAAAAGCAATCATTAATTCTTCTGGTTCATTAATTTCGAACGACTCTGTAATCTGACAACCTTCAATATTATCGGTGATAACTACTTCGTATTCTCCAGCTGATAATGCATCAGGGTTTACACCAGACGCATACTCAAAACTATAGTCTCCACTACCTCCCATAACATTTACTGAAACACTTCCACTATTTTCTCCATGACAGATTGGCTCAGTTGTAGAAATTATCCCTGATAAATTGTTGTCAGATTGACCAACAGATACGGTAATTGTTGTGCTGCAACCGCTATCATCCATAATATCTAATTCATAATTTCCCGCTGCTAAACCTGTCAAATTTGAAGGGTTGACGGTATAAGGAGGTGTACCACCCGAAATATCCAATTCAATCGAGCCATTTGCTTCAGAACAGCTCGCATCAACGACAGTTGCTTCCACATCTAAATTATTATTAACTGTTACATTAAAACTACATTCTGCAGCATTACCACAAGCATCAATGGCTTCATAGGTAATTTCAGTGGTCCCAACTGGAAAATCTTCTCCGCTTGCAAGACCATCAACAAGGGAAACAACAGGGATGTCACAATTATCTGTGGCTATGGGAATAACATAATTCACCGGTCCACAGGTAGACACTACTATATTTGAACTAAGACAATTAATTTCTGGTGGTGTAACGTCTTCTATAACAACACTTGCTATAGCCTCTGAACTATTTCCATTTGTATCGTATACAACAACTGTAAATCCTTGGATACCTATATCTACACATGACAACGGGCCTGTATCAAAATCAATTTCTCCCAATTCACAATTATCAAATGTTCCTGCGTCAACATCACTAAAATCTATTGGAGGTGCCATTCCATTATCATCTAAAAGAACAGCGAACTGTCTTAATAGAATCACTGGAGGCATGACATCAGCATTATTGAGTATCACTGAATCAACTATTGTACAACCGTTAGAATCAGAAAGTGTATAAGCATAAGTGCCGACTCCTAATTGGGTTAAAGTATCTGGCAAATTAATAACTGTATCCATTCCCATTATTAGAGTGTCATTGGTTAAACCATTTGACCACATCAAATCATATCCTGGCACACCTCCTGCAATGCCCAGATTAATTCCTCCATCATTTGAATTTGAACAGGTAGGATTAACTAAAAATGTTAGAGCAGCTTGCAAAGTATCTGGCTCAGAAACGACTAAGCCGCTTAATGTTTCGACACAAGAAGGACTTTCGGTTATTGTAACAGAATAAGTACCTATTGGAATATCAAAGATTGATGATGTCGTAAAACCGTTTGACCACAAATAACTGACGCCTGTTGAAACCCCAGACACATTTAATACAATACTTCCTGAAGATTCTCCATAACAAAGAACATCGTTAACCTCAGCAACTGCCGAAATATTACACGCCAGACCACCTACATTTACCGTATTCACTTCTTGACATCCATTCTCATCAGTTACTGTAACCTCATAGTCTCCGGGCACTAAATTATCAATAGAACTCATTGTGCCATTATCTATCACACCGTTGGACCAAGCAAAATCATAGGGTGAAGTTCCACCTGAAGGGCGACAAGTGGCTGTTCCATCATTACCTGCATTGGCATCGGTGGAACTCATATTTAATATCAACTCATCTGGTTCAAATACTTCAATTTCTACCACAGTAGAACAATCTTGCTCATCTGTAATCGTTACAAAATAAGTGCCTCCTTCTAAGTCTTCTTGTTCACATCCTTCATCAAAGCTCCACTCACAAGTAAGTGTTCCGGTTCCTCCAAATGGATTTATATTTACTGCTCCGTTTTCATTTCCAAAACAGTCAATATCAAGAATATCTGGATCTGCATCTATTTCATCAGGTTCAGGGATAGTAATATTTTCAATTATGACAGTATCGTCATTATCTGTTATAGTAACCCCTTGACTTCCTCCTGCTAATGAATTAGCCATAGTGCCCGATTCGCCACTTGCCCAATCAATAGTATAAGGCGGGTTTCCTCCCGATACCGTTGCAGTTGCCGAGCCATCACTGTCTCCATTACAAGTCACACCCATTATATTTGAAAAATCGACTTCTAAAGGATCAACTACAACAATGGTTGTTGTAAATTGATTGGTAATAATTTTATCGCCGCTTGATCCACTACCATTAGCTAAGTTTGCCACCATGTAAAAAGTGACATCATCATTTATAGCTGGCGCTTCCCAATCAGCTTCCCAACTTAAATTTGATCCACCTCCAAAATTTTGGGCAGGCATATGACCGAAATAAAATCGACCACTACTGCCTTGTTTAATTGAACTGTTACCATCATTATTTGACCAAGTTCCAGCTTGGGTGTCATTCGCGTCTTTCAACGCCAGAATTTGAAACCCTCCTCGAATAGGAGAACCTACTGAAACATCAACGTCAACTGTGACGGTATATGTTACGCCTGGTTCAGCATTGGTTGGAACGCCACTCATTGTCACATCACCATCAAATCCTCCACCACTTCCACCATGGCAATCTGAACAAAGTCCATCTCCTGGGGCACCAGTCCTTCCAACTGGATGAGAACTTGAGAAAGAAAGAAATAAAATGGCCACTATTGAAACCACTACAAAATGTTGTGCAGATTTAAACTTCATGTTAATCGTATTTAGATTTGCTAAGGTAACAAAATATAAAACGCTTCAAACGAATGAAATGTCCCCTAAAGTCAATTATACCCGAAAACAAAAAAAACATAGCTGAAAATAAAAAGGCAATAAACGAACTAACACTTTGTTTAACAATTGATTAATTTTTCCAACATCCACGTATCAATAAAAATATTGATATTTGCATCGAAAATAAATATAGTTGATACTTTATTTTATAACAGAGAAATTTATGAGACTTAACAACATTTTAATTGTATTTACCCTTTTTATTTTTTCAACTTTCGGCGTTAGTCAAAGCAGTATTACTGTGGAAAAAATATGGAATGAATACCAATACATTCCAAACCGTATTGCTGGTTTCAATTTTATGAAGGATGGCAGACATTATACAAAGTTGGAAAATAATATCATCGTAAAATATGATTTAACGACAGGAGAAAAAGTAGATGAAATATTAGATGGCAATAATCTAAATTCTAATAAAGAATATTCTGGAAGAATTGGTTCTTATGAATTCAGTGATGACGAAAAACTGATCATTGTTAAAACAGAATCCGAACCTATCTATCGAAGATCGACCAAAGCATACTTTTACATATACGACAGAGAAAGTGAAGTATTGAAAACTATATTTAACAAAGATAAAATATCATTTGCAAGCCTATCTCAGGATGGATCTAAAGTAGCTTATGTATATCAAAATAATATATACTACCTGGACTTAGAAACAAATGAAAGACATCAAGTAACAACAGATGGAAAATATAACGAAATAATTAACGGTGCAGCTGATTGGGTTTATGAAGAGGAATTTTCTTTTGCTCAAGCTTTTTTTTGGAGTCCAGATGGACAAAAAATTGCATATCAAAAATTTGATGAAAGAGCAGTTCCTGAATTTACATTGACGAATTATCGCAACAATTTATATCCTGAGTATGTCACTTTTAAGTATCCGAAAGTGGGTGAAAAGAATGCGATTGTCAGCGTTAAAATTTATGACCTTAAAAGTGAAAAGACAGTTGATGCCGATATTGATGATAGTGAAGATCATTACATTCCAAGAATTAAATGGACCAATGATGCAAATAGGTTGTTTGTTTATAAATTAAATCGTCACCAAAACAAATTGGAGTTACTTAATGTCAATACATCAACTGGAGAAGTTTCAGAAGTATTCAAGGAAAAAAATAAATTTTACATTGACATTTCTGATGATATTCACTTTTTAGAAGATAACAAATCATTTATTTGGTCGAGTGAGAAAAGCGGTTACAACCATCTCTACCTTTATGAGATTAATGGAGAAGAAAAAAATGCCATTACTAAAGGAGATTTTGATGTAACAAATTTTTATGGTTACGATGAAAAAAATAAATGCATTTATTATCAAGCTGCCAAAAACAGTCCTCTGGAAAGACAAATTTATAAAGTAGGCATTAATGGAAAAAAAGATAAAATTGTTGTTGGCACAAAAGGTACAAACAATGCTCAATTCAGCAGCACTTTTGATTATTATGTTAATAACTACAGCAATATAAATACCCCAGCCACTTACAATGTTTATGATCGAAACAATGAGTTGGTTCGAACACTTGAAAACAACGAAAACTTAAAATCTAAGCAATTAAAGGAAAACGTTCAACCAGTTACTTTCTTCAACTTTACTACTAAAGATAATGTTGATTTGAATGGTTGGATGATCAAACCTAAAAACTTTGATGAAAATGGCCAATATCCAGTGTTTATGTATTTGTATGGTGGCCCTGGAAGTCAGCAAGTAACCGATAGTTGGAAAGGTCAAAATTATTGGTGGTTTCAAATGCTAGCGCAACAAGGGTATGTTGTGGCTTGTGTCGATAATAGAGGAACCGGAGGAAGAGGTGAGAATTTTAGAAAAATGACTTACATGCAATTAGGACACTTCGAAACGATAGATCAAATCGAAGCTGCTAAATACTTAGGAAGTCTGCCTTATACTGATAAAAGTAGAATAGGTATTTTTGGATGGAGTTATGGTGGATATATGTCTTCTCTTTGTTTATTAAAAGGCAATGACACATTTAAAGCAGCGATTGCCGTCGCTCCTGTTACTAATTGGAGATGGTATGATACAGTTTATACTGAAAGGTTTATGAGGACTGAAAAAGAAAACCCAGAAGGATATGCTAATAATTCACCAATAAATTTTGCTGACAGATTAAAAGGGCATTACCTGCTTGTTCACGGTATGGGTGATGACAATGTTCATTTTCAAAATAGTGCTGAAATGGCCAATGCTTTAATTAAAGCAAATAAACAATTTGATACTTATTATTATCCTAACAGACATCATGGTATATCTGGGGATAATGCGAGACTTCATTTATATACAAAAATGACTGATTTTTTGAAGGAAAAATTATAACATCGTGGAAAGGACAAAAGAAATAATAAAGAGAAAAGCAAAATTTGAATATCATCTTTTGCAAAGTTTTGAAGCAGGCATGATGCTCAAAGGCACGGAAGTTAAATCTTTAAGGAAAGGAGATGCCAACTTAAGTGATGCCTATTGTCATTTTGTAAATGGCGAACTCATTCTCAAAAGCCTATTTATAGCTGAATATGCTCATGGTAATATCAATAATCATGAACCACGTCGAGATAGAAAATTACTCCTTAAAAAATCTGAGCTAAAAAAGATAGAAAGAAAGACAACTGAGAAAGGTATGTCAATTGTTCCGTACAGAATATTTTTCTCTAATCGGGGACTTGCCAAAATTGAATTGTATTTGGCTCAAGGCAAAAAATCATTTGACAAAAGAACCTCAATTAAAGAAAAAGATATCAAGAGAGATATGGAAAGGGCTAAGAAGCTTACTTCTAATTAAGAATTAAGAATTATGAATTATGAATTCAAGATTAAAAATTCAAAATTAAGAATTAGGTAAATTTTATTTAGGGATGTACAGAATAATTGCAATAGGCGAGGACGCTTTTGCCATAATTAACTCATTCATTTATATCTGGTATTGCTAAGAGAAAGGCGTCTCGCCTCTTCTCGATAATTACAACTTAAATTTCACACCGACATTTAAAGCTGCTTTGTTGATCTTATCGTTGTTTGGTCCTATTGACTTGTTAATCACTCCGATATGATACTCACCAATAATATAAACAGCAGTGTTTGGACTAATTATACGTTCTAGTCCTAAACCAATGTGAGATCTTACAAACAAGTTATCAGATAAGCCATCACCTCCTAACAGTCCTTGAGTAAATTCATGATCTAATTCAAATGGAGCTGTTGGAATTTCAGATTCTGGTGGCAACGTTCCAATTGGATGTGCCCCTCCTCCAATATATTTATTATTTGAAGTATATGCAGAACTCATAATCACTTCTGGCGTTATTCCGACTTTACCAAAAATAGACCACTCTACATTTTCAACAAAATGATGTTTAACTTGCAAAGGAATCGCAAGGAAAGTATGAGCGATATTGGTCAATGAGTAAGTGTACCATCCCGCAGCATTTCCATGTTGTTGCACAAAATTCCATGGCTTACTATAAGTTGAGAAGCTGATTCCAGTTTCTAATTCAATACTTTTTATTCTTTTCGAAAACAATCCTCCTAATGTGAAGCCATACATTTCCGTAACACGTTCCGTCGTCTTATAATCAAGATCATTAGGCGTGTGGATCATGTTATTGTCAAAGGTACCAAATACGTGAATCCAACTTGAATTATCTAAAGCAACTAGGGGCTTTATCGGTTTAATAGGGAAAAGTGAAAGTGCACGAGATGAAAAGCTTATTCCTTTGACATCTATATTTTGAAGCTTTTGAATATCAATTGAAGCAACATCTTTTTGATCATTTTCTATCGTTGACTCTTCAGCATTAAGAGGTTGTGTGTTATTATCTGATGCTGCATTTAAACTACTAACTTCTTCGTTTGCTTTAAGTTGTTTTGATTTATTATTCAAAATATCCTTCGTAGAAAAAGAAGCATTTAAATTTGAACTTTTGACGTTTTTAGTAACGTCTTGAGGCACATTATTTCTGACAAATACTTTGTTATTGTTCACGTCAGATTTCTGTTCTTTTTTCTCAATTGCGACAGGCGTTATTGTAGTTTCAAGGGCAGCCTGTTCGGCTACCTGATTATCGTTTTGGGCATTTATTTTTTCAATATTTTCCGTAAGTGCTAAAGCTGCATTATTAGGTTGAATATTATTTACCGAATAATCTGAAATAGACAATCCACAGAATAATGTCAAAAATATCACACTAAGTTCAAGCGATTTTATCTTTAAAACTTTTCGGCGGATATTGAAAATATGATTGAGACGCGCTTTTAACAGATGCCAATGTGTGACATTGTAAGCAACCGAATGATTGGCCAGATTATGACGAATGGCATTATCAAAATGTGCATCATCTTGTTTATGCTTAGCTGCTTTCTTTTTTTCCTTAAACAAATCCCATTGAGGCGTTTTATTTAAGTCAAGATTTGACAGTTTACTTCTTAATATGTCATCAAATCTCTTATCGTTCATAGGTTATTCCTTTGGATAATAAAATTGACTTCAGTTTATTTCTTGCTTTCACAAGATTTGACCTAGACGTGCTTTCTGATATATTTAATCGTTCAGCTACCTCACGATGAGAATAACCTTCAATTACATAGAGGTTAAATACCGATCTGTATGCATTTGATAACTTTTGCATGGCTTTCAATATTTCTTGAGCTGATAATTCTTCAACAGCATCAGCTCCTACAACTTTCAAAGATCTGGCATCGTCAATATTCTCGACTCTCCGTCTCGATCTTTTTCTATAATAATCTATTGCAGTATTTACCATGATCCTTTTTATCCAAGCCTTCAAAGAAGTACCAATTGTATACTTTCCGATATGCCTGAAGACTTTTATATAGCCTTCGTGCAAAATATCAAGTGCCTCATCTTCATCTGTAGCATAGCGTAAACAAAGAGGATACATCAGAGAATAATGATCCTCATAAAGTTTCTTTTGGGCCCACTCTTCATTATTTATGCAAGCTCCAATAAATTCTTTTTCGCTTTGTTGGATATTCAAAGTTATTTCCATGGGAACGAATATATGCACCAATCTACGTCTATAAACTAATTTGCTATTGAATAACGATAGTTTAACGCGTATAGCTGCCTTTTATTAAAAAATATTTAACGGGAGTGACTTTTTTAAAAACATACATTTTTGTACGTTTTTATGACATTTTGCAAGATTGAAAAGGTTACTAAATTTAATATAATAAATTGTATAACTCATTATATTTGCATCAAAATCAATTAAATAGATATATGTTGCATTTTTAATATGGGAATACTAAAATAACCTATGATCTGCATAAAAATACAACAAATTATCATTGATATTAAAATTTTGAATAATTAGATGAGTAAAGTAACTGAAATAGATATTGAAGAAGGTGGATTGATTTCTTTAGAAGGCATGTATAAAGAGTATTTTCTTGACTATGCTTCTTATGTTATTCTTGAAAGAGCAGTTCCTAATGTAGAAGACGGTTTAAAACCAGTGCAAAGAAGAATTTTGCACAGCATGAAGCGGATGGATGATGGTCGTTTTCATAAAGTAGCTAATGTAATTGGTCAGACGATGCAATACCACCCACACGGTGATGCTGCCATTGGCGCAGCTCTTGTCAATTTGGGTCAAAAAGATTTGTTAATAGAAACGCAAGGAAATTGGGGTGACTACAGAACAGGAGATTCCGCTGCCGCTCCCAGATATATAGAAGCCAGATTAACAAAGTTTGCATTAGAAGTAGCATTTAATGCACAAACAACGGAATGGCAAGTTTCATATGATGGTCGAAATAAGGAACCTATTACTTTGCCAATGAAATTTCCAATGGTACTTGCTCAAGGTGTAGAAGGAATTGCTGTTGGTTTATCAACGAAGATTCTCCCTCATAATTTTATTGAGCTTATCAAAGCATCCATAAAAATCCTACAAGAAAAACGTTTCAAAATATATCCTGACTTTCCAACGGGTGGATTGATAGATGTTCGTGATTATTCAAATGGCAAAAGAGGAGGAAAAGTAAAGGTTCGCGCCAAGATCGAACAAAGAGATAAAAAAACTTTAGCGATTACCGAATTACCATATGGCGTTACTACAAATAGTCTCATCGACAGTATTCTAAAAGCCAATGACAAAGGAAAAATACAAATCAAAAAAGTTATTGACAATACTGCAGCTGACGTCGAAATTTTACTTGAATTACCATCAGGTGTCTCTCCCGATGTTTCTCTAGATGCACTTTATGCATTTACAAATTGCGAAGTTTCAATTTCTCCTAATGCTGTTGTTATTTCTGACAACAAACCTATCTTTTGCAGCATAGAAGATTTGCTTAAAATAAGTACTGAGAATACGAAAGACTTATTACGTCAAGAATTAGAAATCAAGAAAGGTGAATTAGAGGAAAAATGGCATGGCATAAGTCTTGAAAAAATATTTATTGAAAATAGGATCTATCGTGATATTGAGGAAGCAGAATCTTTTGAGGAAGTTATCAAAATTATCGCTAAAGGATTAAAGAAATATGTCGCAACACCTTCTGACAAAGCAAAGAAAGGAGACAAGAGGCTTTCACTAAACAGAGATATTACTCAAGATGATATTGTTAAGCTTACCGAAATAAAAATCAAGAAAATTTCGAAGTACAATAAATTTAAGACTGATGAGTTATTAAAAAATATTGAAGAAGAATTAAAGCAAGTCAAATTTGACTTAAAACATCTGACAGATTTTGCTATTAATTATTTTGAAACATTACTTTCCAAATATGGTAAGGGCAAAGAAAGAAGAACTGAAATCACAGAATTTGATACTATAAAAGTAACAAGAGTAGCAGCAAAAAATGCTAAGCTTTACGTAGATCGAAAAGAAGGTTTTATTGGTACTTCATTAAAGAAAGAAGAATTCGTAACGGAATGTTCAGATATCGACAACATCATCGCTTTTACAAAAGCTGGAACAATGAAAGTTGTTAAAATTGGAGATAAAGTTTTTATGGGCAAAAATATCTTGCATACCAATGTCTGGAAAAAAGGTGATGACCGTACGACTTATAATATGATTTACATTGATGCCATTAAAGGTCGGGCGATGGCAAAAAGATTTAATGTCAAATCAATCACAAGGGATAAAGATTATGATCTGACAACGGGACACAAAAACAATAAATGTGTTTACTTCGCTGCACATCCAAATGGTGAAACTGAAACAGTTCAAATCCAATTGACAGCAGGATGTAAAGCCAAGAAAAAAGTTTTTGAATTTGACTTTGGCAGTATTGAAATTAAAGGCAGAGGATCAAAGGGTAATATCGTGACCAAATATCCAGTTAGAAAAGTCACTCAATTAGAAGTTGGCAGTTCTTCACTGGGCGCTCAAAAGATTTGGATAGATGAAGTAAGTGGTCGACTAAACAAAGAGGAAAGAGGGAAATACCTCGGTGAATTTGATACAGGCGATAAAATTATTGCTGTCTATAAAAACGGTACTTACCAAACAACAGATCTCAATTTTGATAAAAAATTCGATGCGCAAAATTTGGTTGAGATTACAAAAATTAAAGCAGATACTGTTGTCAACTGTGTGTACTTTGAAGGAGAAAAAGGATGGACCATGGTCAAAAGGTTTGTCCCTGAAGTAAAGTCAGGAGATGTCGAACAATTATTTATAACCGATCATCCTAGTTCAAAATTATATCTTGCTACAACCAGTGTCTACCCTACTATTCATTATTCTTTTAAAAAGGGAAAAGAGTTGCAAGAATATGAATTAGAGTTGGCTGGCTTTATGGACGTAAAAGGTGTTAAAGCTATTGGAAATAAATTAGGAGAATTTAAAATTCTGAAGATTAGAGAATTAGAAAACGAGGAAAAGACAAATCTAAGTCCAGGAGATACCATTGAATTAGATTTTTAATTTTTCTTAGATTTTTTATCTAATTTTTTCGCGTAGTCAAATCCTTCTTGCCACCATTTCCTCATTTGCTTTTTGTCAAAGTAAAAAGAATGTTCGGTAAGAAGATATGGTGTAAATATAAAATTAACACGCACGTCATTATTATAAATGCTGTCCAGGTGTCCTCTTAATACATCATTGTACGCAATTTGCTTTTGAGTAAACAGCATCGTCTTTATCAAAAGATCAAAAGCATTGTTGATTTTAATATTTTTCTTAGGACTACGTCTGGGATTTAATACGATAACATCAATTTCAGTTGCGCCTAAATCGATGGCTTCTTCGATAGGCAGATAATTGCCAAAACCACCATCAGCATAACTGTATCCATTTTTTTCAACCAGACTCATAAATGGGACAAAACTACATGAAGCCCACATCCAATCTAAGTAATCTTCATATTTACAATCATTGACATATTTATGCTCAACAACAGTTCGTGAAATATTTGAAACTACGGTGACTACCTTTTTATTTGACTTTTGAATTAAGTCATAATCCTCTGCACTTAAAGTATTGGCAATGGTTTTTCTTAAAGCTTTATGAGAACCGAAAGTTTTTTTCTTTTTGAAAAACATCTTAAGTGTGTTCCCATGATTGATGGACACTTTTTTAATTGACCCGTCTTTTTTCTTAGTAATTATAAATGGGCAAACAGAATAAATATCTTCCTGACCAACGTTTGTAAAAGTCTTCTTGATTTTATCCACACGACCAATTGCAAGATGTGGGATTAATAGGCTACCTGTAGAAGATCCAACAAAAATGTCATAATCATTTTTCTTGACATCTATCAAATATTCTGCTACTCCACCAGCAAAAGCACCTTTGCATCCTCCACCAGAAATCACCAATGCTTTCATTAATTCTATTTAATTAAAACTTTTTGATCTAAATTATGTCACAATAGTGCAAATTCAAGATTATATTTCAAAGAAATATACATCAAAATTTGAATAACAGACATTTCTATTAGTGCAAATTAATAAATACGACTATTTTTGGTTGCTTAATTAATCACATGGAAGACACGCCAAAAAAAGGCTTGATAGCTGACTTATGGGAAAGACGACTACCACAATTTATCGCGACTTATGTAGGTATCTGTTGGGCTTTTCTACAATTTTTGATTTTTGCCATTGATAGGTACGATTTAGATAGTTCTTATATTGAAAAGTTCCTGATTTTTTCCCTCGTTTTATTACCTGCTGTATCTATATATATTTACAATCATGGGCGACCGGGGAAAGACGCATGGAAAAAATATGAAAAAATAATTATCCCAATAAATTTTGTTCTTGCGTTAGTCTTTGCTGGCTTATTTGGTGGAGGGAGCGAAATGAATGCAGCACCTACTGAAGTTACAGTAACAACTGATACTGGAGAAACGGTTACAAGACTAGTTCCAAGTATTGATCAAACCAAATCATTTGTCCTCTTTCCTTTTGTGACAAAATCCGAAGATGAAAACAGCAAGTGGTTAAAGTTTGGAATACCGCAATTACTTAAAAGAGACTTAGAGCAAGACGTAAGAATGTATTGTATAAATCCATTTTCATTAGATTATGAATTGGCTTCAAACAATCATTCAATTGATGACAACAATATTCCTTTTTCCATATATTCTAAAATTGCTAAAGATAAAATTACTGACTTTTTTGTCACAGGTGAATACAGTTACAAGGACAACAAATTGGCTTGCACTATCAAGATTTATGAAACCAAGAACGGAGAAATATTTTATGAAAAAGAATACACTGACGGTAACATATACGATTTAGTAGATTTGGTATCAAAGGAGCTTAACGATAACCTTTATCTAGAAAAAGATGCCAATGAAATTATCGTAACCGATTTACCTGCTTCAAATCTAATCAGTTCTAATGAAGAAGCTTTGAAGTTATACATGGAGAATAAACGATCACTAATTGATGAAAAAGACTATGATAAATTATTGACTAAAGCACAAGCTGCTCATCAATTAGATAATCAAAGTGCAATGATCAGTGCTTTGTTATCTTCCGCTTACTTTATGCTAGGAAAAAGCGACTTGGCAAAACAATATGTAACTGAAAGTTTAGATTTAAGTGAAACACTTCCAGAAAGACAGAAGTTTAGAATCAGACAACAATATTATCAGTACAATCAGCAAATGGATAAGTTTATTCCGTTGCTTGAGAGTTGGAAGAAACTATATCCTAGTGATTATTACCCACACAATTCTTTAATTGATTTTTACTCAATGACCCAAGAAGCTAAAAAGGCAAAACAAGTTGGATTAGATGCTTTAGAAAATGGTCATGGCGCACGTGTTTTAAAAAGGTTAGCGGGCATCTGTATCAATCGAAAAGAACTCGAAGAAGCAGAAAGATACTTGGATGAGTATTATAAATTATTTCCAAATAAGAAAAAAGAAGAAGATACTCAATTAGCGGATATATATTTGAAAAAAGGAGAATTTGATAAAGCGGAAAAGTGGTACGAATCCATATCTCTTTTAAATCCAAATGACCATAATCTTTCCGTCAAATTAGCCAACGTCTATACCTTCCAAGGAAAATTCGATAAAGCGGAATCTGCACTTGACGAAGCCTTACGCCAATGTAAATTGCTTCAAGATAGTGTTGGTGTGTATTTTCAATATCTGACTCTTTACTATAAAACTGGCCAAGTCAACAATTTCAATGACGTTGCAAAAAGGCATTTCGAATCAATGTCTAAAAATCAAAGTATGATAAGTGCAATGTTTGCACATTTACAATTTACATCTATATATGCTTCAATGGGAGATCGTCAGACGGTTTATCAGTTTGCAGATTCTATAAAAACCTATGTACCTCAAATGCATGAAATGTATATTTGTGTGACTGACTTTTTAACAAGCATGATGTCTAATGATAAGACACTTTACGATGATGCCACCACTCCCAAATGTAGGGCAATCATTACAAGCACAAATGAAAGTATTGGATTTCTTATGGATGGTGTAGAAGCTAAATTAGATAAAGATTATAATCAATCAACAAAGTCGTTTGAAACATTTATTGATACAACCGGATCAGATAAAGATAATTTTGGCGGTTGGATTGCTGAGAACTACCGTCTGAGCGGGGATCCAGAAAAAGCCATTGAGTATTGTTTGGAAAGTATGAAATTACACCCATATGAAGGCACTTTTTTATTTGAATTGACCAAAGCATATTTAGAAATTGGAAAGACTAAGAAAGCTAAAGAAACTTACAATAAACTTAAATCTACTGTATGGGCAAAAATAGAACCGGGATATTTATATTATGATGAATTCATCAGCCTTGGCGAACAACTCGATTTATAATGAAAGAAAAAAAGGATCATCATTTTATTAAGAAACCTGTTTACGAAGGCGGTAATAAAGCCTTTCGTGAATTCATTTATAAGAATCTGAAATATCCTAAAGAGGCGCTGGCTGAAAAAATTGAAGGTGTCGTATTATGCCGATATGAAATCGACTACAAAGGTAATGTCTCAAAGGTTAAAGTTAAAAAAGGTATCGGCTATGGTTGCGATGAAGAAGCAATCCGAGTATTATCCCTTCTTAAATTTATAATACCAAAAGAACCTAGAAAATTAAGGGTCTCATTTCAAAAAGAAACGAAAATAAAATTTCAAATTCCCAAACCTAAAAAAGTCAGTAAGCCCTCCAAATCAACTATGACATACACGGTAACCTCCAAAAACAAACCAAAAGAAGATATACCCAAAGTCAAAAAGCCAACAAAGAAATCTTATAGTTATACTATAAAATGGTAATTATTCTTTTAAACAACAGTAACGACGATTATTAATATAAACTCTTTCGAAAATTAACTGTTTATTTTATTTTGAACTTCTATTCATAGATAATCTGAATATAATCATCTAATTATTAGCCAAAGGATATTATAAAAACTAATCTTTGCATCATAACTAAATACGAAATGAAACTTAAACTAATTCTATTCTTTACACTTTGTTTATGTCTTAACCTAAATGCCCAATTCCCTGGGTTTGGAGGTGGAAATAAAGGTCCAAAAATTAAAGGTAAAATCACAGGCCAGGTAATTGATTCTATAACCAATTCTCAAATTGGATTTGCGACTGTTGTTTTAACAAAAGCCGGAAAAACTAAAGAAATCAATGGTGTTTTAACCGAAGAAGATGGTAAATTTAAATTGGCAGAAGTCACTACTGGCAAATATGATGTCATCATTTCATTTCTTGGTTACAATGAAAAAAGAATATCTGCAGTAGAACTCACACCTAAGGATCCTGACAGCGACTTGGGATCCATTTACTTAAGTCCTACAGATTATATGCTTGATGCAGTTGAAGTCACTGAAAAGCGATCATTATTCGAATCAAAAGTTGACAGAATCGTTTTTAACGCAGAAGATGATTCATCCATTGCAGGTGGTGATGCGACTGAAGTTTTAAGAAAAGTTCCTAACTTATCTGTCGACTTAGATGGTAATGTATCTATTCGAGGTTCACAAAACGTCAGAATCCTTATCAATGGCAAACCTTCAGGTATGTTTTCCAGCAATGTATCTGAAGCACTCAAAATGTTTCCAGCTGATCAAATTAAAAAAGTTGAAGTGATTACTTCACCAGGTGCAAAATATGATGGTGAAGGCAGTGCGGGAATTATAAATATAATTACCAAAAAAGAAAATATCGAAGGTGTCGCTGGATCAATCAATGGATCTGCAGGAAACAGACAGAACAGTCTTTTCACCAATTTAAACATCGGTAAAGGAAGATTCGGTTTTACAACAAACGCTTCTATATTTTACTCAATTCCGATTGATGCGAATAACTTCTTTCTTCGAACACCTTTAAACTCAGTTGATACTTCTTATTTCTACGAAGGTGTAACTAATACTTCAAGATTAGGATTTAACGGTTCAGTGAGTGCCTTTTATGATTTCAATGCATATAACGCAATCAACTCATCTTTTTCTCTGAGAGGGTTTGGTTTTGATCGAGATGGTACTGCCTCTGGACAAATCTTATCGAATAACTTTTTAAGAACAAATGTAGGGGATAACTTATCTAGTGGTTATGATTGGAATACCGATTACACCAAAAAATTTGAAGGCAATGATAAACAAGAATTAACTTTTGCAGTTCAGGTTTCTGGAAATATTCAGAATCAAGAAAATTTAGTTGAAGAAACAGGATTCTTGACAAGAAATGAGCAAATTAAAAACGATGGAGATAATTTAGAATTAACAGGTCAGGTCGACTATGTTCACCCTATTGGCAATTCTAACAAATTAGAAGTTGGTACAAAAGCAGTTATTAGAAGAATAGATAGTGATTCACAATTTTTAGAATTCGCTAATAATCAATATATTCTTGATGAAACAAGATCAAATGTCTTCTTGTATGATCAAGATGTTTATGCGGGATATGCTTCTTATAATTTCTTTTGGAAGAAACTAAACTTCGTCACAGGTTTAAGATATGAGAGGACTGAAATTGGGGGAGAAGGCAGAGAAGAAGCACAAAATTTCAAAAATGAATACCAGAATTATTTACCAAATTTTGCTGTGTCAAAATCATTGAAAGGATTTAAAACTTTGAAGTTTAATTTCAGTAAAAGAATTCAAAGACCTAGTTTGACCTATATCAATCCATTTGTTAACACAACAGATATTGGAAACATTACAGTTGGTAATCCAATCATTCAGCCAGAATTGACCGACCAATATGAAATAGGATATAACAGTAACTTATTTGGAATTACTTTCTTCAGTACATTTTACTACAAAAAAACGACAGCAATCATAGAGCAAATTACGGTGACTCAAGATCAGCTTTCATTAACAACATTTAATAATGTTGGAGAAAATAATTCATTTGGTATGAACATATTCACTACGAAAAGTGTAGGTAAATTTACGTTACGAGGCGGCGGTGACATTTATACTTATAATGCCACTGGAATAATAGAAAATAAAGAAGTGGCTAACAGTGCATTATCTTATAGATTATTTACGAGTGGAGAATTTGCAATTACTGGAACATTAAAAGCAGATTTCTTTGGATTTTTTCAAGCACCTTCATTTACACTACAAGGGGAAAATCCCAGTTTTTCCATATTTGGTGTAGGCTTTAGAAAAGACTTCAAAAACTCTAGTCTTGGTATAAGAATTATTGAACCATTTGCTGAATTTAAAAACTTTGATTCTGATATTCAAGGAAATGAATTTAATCAAACTTCTAGTTTCCAAATACCATTCAGATCTTTTGGAATCAATTTTAGATATAAATTTGGTAAGGTTGACTTTAAAGAAAGAAAATCAAAAATCAAAAACTCAGACCAAAAACAAGGTCAAGACCAAAGTGGCGGTCAAGGTGGTGGCCAAGGTGGCGGAATGGGTAATGGATAAATATTAAAAGAAGAGGGTTGCTACCATACAACCCTCTTTTTTTTAATTTAAAATTTTAATCTCATCTTCAGTTATATGCACCGTCCTCAAAACTTCTCCCCTATCAAGAATATCTCCATCTGCGTTTTCTAACCTCAAAACGCCTCTTGGACAAACCGCAGCACAGACACCGCATCCGACACAACTGCTCCTGATAATATCCTGACCACGTTGCGCATATGACCTGACATCGATTCCCATCTCACAATACGTTGAACAATTACCACAAGAGATACATTGCCCTCCATTTGTGGTAATTCTAAATCGGCTTTTAAATTTCTGAACCAATCCTAAGTAAGCTGCTAATGGACATCCAAATCGACACCACACTCTATTACCCATAATCGGATAAAATCCTGTTCCTACAACTCCAGAAAATCCAGCACCTATTAAGAATCCATACCATGATTTGACGTTGTCGCTATTTAAACCTAGTAAGGTATTACTCCCTGTGAAATAATGATACAAAACCAATATGGTCATGATGACAGCTGCTAATAATACACCATGAATGATGAATCGTTCGTACTTCCATGCTCTCAAACTTTTGTCTGATAACTGTCGGAATGGATCTCCCATCGTTTCCGCCAATCCGCCACATCCACAAACCCAACTGCAATACCATCGCTTGCCAAAAAAATAAGTTATCACCGGTACACCTATCAGAATAAGAAGAATACCCCAACCCAACATAAAAATGCCCAGCGATCCACTTGATGTTAATTCCTCTAAATTGTACTTAAAGAAAAAATCATAATCTAAAGGCCAAATATTTTTAAAATCAAACCAAGGTTGATTCAGCCGAACCAATATTTCTGGTATTAAAAAAGCAAATGCTGTTTGAAAAAACATCACTGACAAAGTTCTGACTTGTTGGTATTTATTATGTCTGTACTTCGAAATCATCCGAATACCCATGACAACAACAATAATAGAATACATCAATCCATATAAAAACCAATTGCTGGCCGCATTGCCACTCAACGATTCACTAATCGGACTGACCATGACAATCCAGTTATTAATATAAGCTGGTGCCCAATACAATAGAATATAAAATCCAATTAAATAGGTTCCTGCAATAATGCCTAGCCACCCAAGATCAACTGGAGAAGCACTTCTAGCTGGTGTGTTTTCCTTTGAATTCTCGCGATAAAAAACCAAGTAAGAAATCAGTCCCGCTATTACCAATGTAACTATAGGCCAAAATGCATTTTGCAATTTTAAAAAGCCAAAAATTATAATGCCAAAAATAGCCACCATTAAATATCCTAATCGTGGTTTAGATGTCAATCCTCTCGTTAAACTGTTATGGTAAATGCCGTTGTTTTTTATACCAACTGTTTCACTAAATTTTGGAATAATAAACAGTAATCCTCCTATAATTGCTAATCCAAATGTAAGTAGAAAAAACAACCAAGGATTATCTTGTACTGGACCCATTGCCGTAGCTTTGACAACACTATTGGTATATTCCGTTACTTTCCAAGATCCCAATTTGTAATCCCATTCTCCGATACCGTCAGGAATGCCACTTTTAGATTTTTCTTCTAGTGATTTAGATGCTTGATTTAAAACGTTTTTAAATTTTGAAATAAAGACAATGCTGTTCATCTCAGAATTTAAAATACCTTCCTTTTCAGCGATATCTAATATTTCGTTTTTATGATATTCATTGGAAATCCCGATATTTTGACTTGTCAAATTTTGTTTACCAAGACCCAGCATTAATGTAAAAATCAATAATGCAGCAACGAATAATATAATGCCTATTTTTTGAATGACGTTCATCTTAATTTTACTGGTTGTTATTTAGATAAAAAGGAAAGTACTTTATTCAAACCACGTTTTGACTTCAATGTAATGGATTGACCTGTTTGATTATTATATGTATCAATCAAGTTCTGTTCATACATCTTACAAAATTCAGGATCAAAATTGGCTAATGCTAAATTCTGAAGTACCTCTTCAATATGTGTTTGATTGAGAATCCACTTTTCGCAAACTTCATGCCTGTAACGAATTCCAAATAGGTTAAACCCTAATACAACTTTCGATGATTTATCATAGTTTATTCTAATTGACTTTTCATTATCATCATGTTTCCAAAACAGAGTTGCCATGTCTTCAGGCATCTGAGCTGGCACATCACCGTAGACTTGATATTCTATGTCAATAAACTTTGCAGAGTTAAACCACAAACCTGGGTCATAGGCTACTTTCTTATCGCAGATATTATAAGCGACTGTCTCCCCCATCATTCTTCCCGTGTACCAAATGGCTTCGACGCCTCTTCTTCCTGTGTTTGGATTTTCTAATTCAGCACAATCCCCTATAGCATAAACGTTAGGTTTGTTTGTTTGAAGATGAGCGTTTACTTTAATTCCTCGTCCTATATCCAATCCAGATTCTTTCAACCAACCCACATTGGGACTCACACCCGCTGTCAAACCTACATAACCACAATCAATTTGTTCGCCCGATTCTTTAACAACTACGCCACAAGCAGTTCCAGTTCCATCATCCTTTATTTCACCAAGGTTTACGCCCAAGCGCAAATCGATGTGATTCTTTTTAATGTGTTCACTGACCATTTGAGATTCTTCCGCTGGTAATACATTGTTCCAATAACTTTCTTCCCGCACCAACATCGTAACAGGAATATTTCTGGAATGGAACATCTCTGCCATTTCAATACCAATCAAACCCCCACCACAAATGACTGCCCGTTTCAAGCCTTTGCTGTAGGCTTCCATATTATGAAGGTCTTGCAAATGGTACAAACCACTGACAGCTTTGAGATCTTGACCTGGCCAACCAAACATATTTGATTTAGATCCGAGCGCTAAAACCAATTTGTCGTATTTGACGGCCTCTCCTTTTTTTAGCGAAAGTGTATTGTTATCAAAATCAATAGCATCGACATGATCATGAATGAGTTCAATTCTATTTTTTTTCCAAAACCAATCTTCATATGGCTTGGTATCTTCATAGCGCATATGCCCCATGTAGATATACATGAGTGCTGTGCGACTAAAAAAGTGTTTGCTTTCGGATGAAATGATGGTAATTTTTTTATCGCTTAGTTTGCGCACCCATCGAGCGGCTGTGACGCCAGAAATACCATTTCCAATAATTACAACATGATCCATATGACTATTCATTAATTAACCATTGTAAGTTAGTAATATATCTAGAAACCATTTGTAAAATAATTTCTTCCGTCTTTTAAATGACGTTCGGGTAATTTAATTAATAGTTGAGGCAACCTATCATATTAGCTATTACACAGAGGTTCACAAAGCAGCGCAGAGTTACACAAAGTGAAACACTTTATTCAATTTAGATAACATTCTTCTCTCTGTGAAACTCTGTGCCATTCTCTCTGTGAATCTTTGTGCAACCATTTAAGTTACTTGTCCATAATATATTTCTCCAACATATTAAACTCTCCACATTGCAGCAAATACCCAGAATTAAGTTGTAAATTAATGCTGAAAACACTTGAAAACCCCTAATAAAATGAATTTATCAAAATCCTTAATTGTTGCTTTTGTATTAAGCAGTATCAGCATTA
>JABDKX010000171.1 GCA_013001975.1 Saprospiraceae bacterium
AATATTGTAAAACCTATTTCCAAAGACTTAACCAAGTTGAGTTTTCTGAGCTATGTTTGGGACGAATCAAAAATCGAAGGCGGCGCAGGAGAGTTTTTAGATAGGGTAGAGAAAGAAGATGAAGCAGTCGTTGAAAGTGTGCAAAAGGGTTTGAAATCTCATTTTTACAAAGCAGGTCGATTTTCACCGGAACGCGAACAGGGTGTCCATCATTTTCATTTGTTGTTGAGTCAGTTTATGAATAAGTAAACGTTGCGTTTTTTATATAAAATATTCAACTTTCAAGAAAATTTAGTGGCTTTTACTTTACAAGAAGAAGAATAATGCTAATACATTAGATAAATATAATTTTAAGTAGCAATCATCTTTGTACGTTACACAATAATAAATTCTGTAATAATTAAAATAATTAATAAAACTGGCCTTGCGTAGGGGTATAGACTTATTTCAATGTCTTTCTATTAAGACTAAGATATCAGATGTTATTAAGTAAACAGGTAATATTAATTGTAACAATGGTCATATTATGGCCTGTTTTTAATATAAATACTCCCACCGACATAATAACAAACAATGAGAAACTTGAAATTTTGGATCGTTTGAACCGAAAGATTAGTTACCAAAAATTTGTACATACTACGGATTTATTAATGGCACCAACCGATTGTTATAGTGTATCGGATGGTACTGATGAGTTATTTACAATTGACAAATTATTTGGAAGTCCAGTAGGTTATATTGGTCCAACAACGGGCGCATCAAGTATTGAAGCCATAACAACTTCTGTTGATGGTACAATTATATATGCAATGAATAATGCCACTTGGGGTACTTTGGATACTGGTACTGGAAGTTTCACGGCTATTGGTAATGTAGGATCTGGTAATGGAGCTCAAGGTTTTGTTACTTTTAACGATGTTGATGGTATTGCGATTGATGGAAGAACGTTACAGTATTTTGGATCTGAAAGACAAAATGATGGAGCACCAGATGATCTTTTATTTGAATTTGACCCAGTAACAGGAAATATTATTCCTGATGCCTTCGGAATAGGTATAGATTATGTTGTAATTAATACCAGTTCATTACCAGTTACTCCAACTTTATATGATATAGATGATATGGGAGTAAATCCTGTTAATGGCAATATTTATGGTATTGCTAATAGTGGTGGTAGTAATGATAGGCTGGTCCTCATTGATAGAACCACAGGAAATGTAACTGATATAGGAAGAATTACAAATGGAGGGATACCTTTAAACGATATTGAATCGTTATCTTTTTCGAATGACGGAACCCCATTTATAACTTCAGCAACAACTAGTAACTTTTATTCAATAAACGTTACAGACGCAACAACAACTCAATTAGGATCTTTTCCAAGTGGATCTGATTTTGAAGGTATTGCTTGTTTGACTGATGGTGCAAACTCTATTGCTGGGACAGTGTTCTTTGATTATGACTATAGTGGAACTTACAATGGAGGAGATGCCCCTTCAGTAGGAGAATTAGTTTATTTGTATGAAGATATTAACAATAATGGAATTCTTGATCCTTTTGATGAGCAACTTCAAACACAGTTTTCTGATGGTTCAGGCGATTATTTATTTGAAATAGCAATTGAAGGAAACTTTTTAGTTTCAATTGATCCAGGTCTACACATTATGACTACTCCTGACGAAATAGCTGTAAGCTTCGTTGGGGTTGGAAATACATCTGTTGATAATGATTTTGGATACGTTTGTGACAATCCAATTGCTAATGATGATAATGAAACCACATTGTTAAATACTTCTGTTGACGTAGATGTTCTTGATAATGATCTTGGATGTAATGTTCTCAACCCTGCCTCAGTAACAAATTCTGGCGTGTTGCCTCCTTCGCGAGGATCGCTCACCAATTTTAATTCTACAACAGGAGAGATAACGTATCTACCAAATACAGGTTTTGTTGGCGTTGACAGTTTTGAATATATCGTCTGTGACGTTGCACCAATATCATTGTGTGATACAGCTATGGTCTATATTAACGTGCAATGCACGGGATCGCCTGGTCAAAATGATATTACAGGGTATGTATTTGAAGATTTAGATTCTAATCAGTTTTTTGATGTCGGAGAATCGGGTCAAATTGGTGTTACTGTCAATCTTTATGAAGATAATTCACCTAATGACTTGATACCAGATGGACCTCCTATTCAAACTATGACAACTGATGGAGCAGGAGCATACGGATTTACCCTTTTTAACATTTACTTAACAAGTTATAATCAAACTTATTATCTAGGATCAAATAGTGATGATGCCAGAGAAAGATCAAATGGTAAAGTTGAAACAAACAGATCTAAACATAATGTAACCAAAGACGGAAATGACATTTGGAATGGATTCAGGTTTAATAACTTAACTATTCCTGATGGCGCAATCATAACAGACGCAAGAATACATTTCACAGCAACAGATGATAATGATAAGAATCCTGCCAATTTTAGATTCTTCGGACAAGACTTGACATCTAATCCTCCAACTTTTAACGATTGTGGTAATTGTAGTGATATCACAGATAGAGCAAGAACCGCAGCCGTAGTGAACTGGAATAATGTTTCTGATTGGTTCCAAGAAAATACTTATACATCGCCTAATCTTAATTCAATTGTTCAAGAAATCATTGATGATCAGTCAGGGCTAACCAACGAACCCATTGTATTTATTACCCAGTCTCAATCCCCAGGATTCGAAGACCGTGAATTATATGCATATGATAATGATCCATCCAAAGCTGCTGAATTAGAAATTTCATATGACGTCCCAGGAGGCGGCCCATATAACTATGTAATCCAAATTGATGAAACCACTTTGCCCTCTGGGGTAACTATGACAACAGATAATCTAGAAACGGCAACTTTTGTTTCAAATGGTACAGCTGACTGTGCGAATAACTTTGGATTTGTCACGCCCGACAATTGCACCATTATTTACACAAATGGTTTCATCAGATATAACAGATTAAACTAAATTTTTTAGTTTATTAATCGATCTTGGCAATCCATTTATCTAATTTCAAAAAGTTTTGGAACATTTGAGGATATAATTTCTGTTGTTTTGATATTCGCATTAATTTTCATCTAAAGCGCAATCATGAAAAACTGTCCAAAATGTAGCAAAGAAGTCCCTACCGAATTCGATATCTGTTGGAATTGCAGTTATAATTTTATTTCTAAAAATCAAGAAAGGGTTGTATCAGACAAAATTGATTTTAAATTGGCAAAGCCAAAAAAACTTAATTGTCTTAGGTGCAAAACTACAATGACTTTTGAAGCAACGATCAAATTGCATGAAGGTCCAATTCGAGGCGTCTTATTTAATCTTGATCACTTTTTTACTAAGAGAGAATCATTTGATATGTATGTCTGCCCCAATTGTGATAAGGTTGAATTTTTTACGCCA
>JABDKX010000194.1 GCA_013001975.1 Saprospiraceae bacterium
GAAAAAAGAACAAACTTATATTAATAATATTTAAGATGTAATTAATTGATAAACAGTATGTTATAAATTCAATTTTCTTTGGTTTTGAGTATAAAATTTAATTGAAAATACCTCTTTGCAAAACTGAAAAATAGTTATACCTTTGCACCTCATTTTTAAAAGCTGAAATAAATAGTTTTATGCCAACAATAAACCAGCTGGTTAGGAAGGGGAGAAAAAAGATTGTTCTTGCAAGTAAATCAAGAGCACTAGAAGGCTCTCCACAGAAAAGAGGAGTATGTACACGTGTATATACAACAACACCAAAGAAGCCAAACTCTGCATTACGTAAAGTAGCCAAAGTGAGGTTAACTAATGGTATTGAAGTTATTGCCTATATCCCAGGAGAAGGTCATAACCTACAAGAACACTCAATCGTCTTGATTAGAGGGGGTAGAGTAAAGGATTTACCAGGTGTTAGATATACCATCGTAAGAGGGGCACTGGATACTGCTGGTGTTGACAAAAGATTACAATCTAGATCTAAATACGGTACTAAAAGACCAAAATCTTAATTAAAGTAACATGAGGAAAAGAAAGCCGAAAAAGAGAGTCATAAATCCGGATCCACGATTCGGAGATCCAATGGTGACACAATTCGTTAACAACGTGATGTTAGATGGTAAAAAATCTAGTGCTTATTCTGTTTTTTACAAAGCAATGGATATCGTTGAAGAAAAATCAGGTGAAAATCCGCATGAATTGTGGAGGAAAGCACTCCAAAATGTTACGCCTAATGTAGAGGTGCGATCTAAGAGAATTGGTGGTGCTACTTTTCAGATTCCTTCTGAAATCAGACCTGCTAGAAGAATTTCAATTGGTATGAAATGGTTGATCAAATACTCTAGAGCTAGAAATGGAAAAGGTTTTAGTGATAAACTTTCAGCAGAAATCTTAGCAGCAAGTAAAGGTGAAGGTGCTGCCGTAAAAAAGAAAGAAGATACGCACAAAATGGCGGAATCTAACAGAGCATTTGCTCACTTCAGATAATTACATTCATATATTAATATAATAACTAGTAAGAACAAAGATGGCTAAAGATCTTTCATATTTAAGAAACATTGGTATCGCAGCGCACATTGATGCGGGTAAAACAACGACTACAGAGAGAGTCCTTTATTATACTGGAATGAGTCACAAGATCGGTGAAGTTCATGATGGTGCGGCTACTATGGATTGGATGGAGCAAGAGCAAGAAAGAGGTATTACTATTACTTCTGCTGCAACAAAGACCAATTGGAATTGGAAAGGAGAGGATTATCCAATGAATATCATTGATACGCCGGGTCACGTTGATTTTACAGTTGAAGTAAACAGATCACTAAGAGTATTAGACGGCTTAGTATTCTTGTTTTGTGCAGTTTCTGGTGTTGAGCCTCAATCTGAAACAAACTGGAGACTAGCTGATAATTATAAAGTACCAAGAATTGGATTTGTTAATAAAATGGACAGATCAGGAGCAGACTTTTTTAACGTTGTTAAAGATGTTAAAGAAAAATTAGGTTCTGATGCTATTCCATTGCAAGTTCCAATCGGTGCAGAAGAGAATTTCAAAGGTGTGGTTGATCTTATTACAAACAAAGCGATTGTTTGGAATGAGGATGACATGGGAATGACATTTGAAGAAATTCCAATTCCTGAAGATTTGGTTGATACAGTAATGGAGTGGAGAGAGAAGCTGTTGGAAGCGATTGCTGAATATGATGACACTTTAATGGAGAAGTTTTTTGATGATCCAGATAGTATCACTGAGCAAGAAATGATAAATGCAGTTAGAGGAGCTGTTATTGATAACAAGTTTGTACCTATGATGGCAGGTTCTGCTTTCAAAAATAAAGGTGTACAAGCAGTTCTTGATGCAGTTTGTGCTTTCTTACCATCTCCATTAGATGTAGGAGGAATTGAGGGAACAAATCCTAAGACTGAAGAAGCTGTAACAAGAATGCCTTCAAATGATGAGCCTTTTACAGCACTTGCGTTTAAAATTGCAACAGATCCTTATGTAGGTCGTTTGGCATTCTTTAGAGTTTACTCAGGAGTTCTAGACGCTGGTTCATATATTTTCAACTCAAGAAGTGGAAATAAAGAAAGAATTTCACGTCTTTATCAAATGCATTCTAATAAGCAAAATGCTATTCAGAAAGTAGAAGCAGGAGATATTGCTGCTGGTGTGGGATTTAAAGATATTAGAACTGGAGATACACTTTGTGCTGAAGGTCACCCAATGGAATTGGAAAGCATGGTTTTCCCAGATCCTGTAATTGGGGTAGCTATCGAGCCTAAGACTCAAAAAGATATCGATAAGTTAGGAATGGCTTTGGCTAAATTATCTGAAGAAGATCCAACTTTTAGAGTTAGATATGATGAAGATACTAATCAAACTGTAATTTCAGGAATGGGTGAATTACACCTTGAAATTATTATTGATAGATTAAAAAGAGAATTTAAAGTAGAGTGTAACCAAGGTGCACCTCAAGTAAATTATAAAGAAGCTTTAACAAGAACTGTTGATCACACTGAAAGATTGAAAAAGCAATCAGGTGGTTCTGGTTTATTTGCACAAATGCAATTTGAATTAGGTCCTGCAGATGAGGATTTCTTAGAATCAGAAGATTTCAAATCTGGTAAAGACAAGCTTCAGTTTAAGAATGATATCTTTGGAGGTTCAATTCCTAAGGAGTTTTTCCCTTCTATTGTAAAAGGATTCAAAGCCATGATGGATAATGGTATTTTGGCTGGATACGGTATTGATAGTATGAAGGTCAGATTGTATGATGGATCAACTCACGCAGTGGATTCAAAGCCAATCGCTTTCGAATTATGTGCAAAAGAAGGATTTAAAGCTGCAGCTCAAAAAGCAAAGCCAGTTTTATTAGAGCCTATTATGTCTTTGGAGGTTGTAACTCCTGAAGAATATGTAGGATCTGTAATTGGAGATCTTAACAGAAGAAGAGGTCTTCCAAAAGGACAAGATGCAAGACCAGGTGGTGCGGTTGTTATATCAGGTGACGTTCCTTTATCAGAAATGTTTGGATACGTGACTCAGTTAAGAACAATTACATCAGGACGTGCAAGCAGTACAATGACATTCTCTCATTATGCGGCTGCACCTCAAGGAATTGCAAAAGAAGTTATTGAGAAATCAAAAGGAACTGTAGAAGTATAAATAAATTCGATTATTTATTTGGCACGCTAGGTAAATAGTCGTACTTTTGCACTCCGATTTAATAATATAAGAGGTTATGAATCAAAAAATTAGAATAAAACTTCGTTCTTATGACTATAATTTAGTCGATAAGTCAACGGAGAAGATCGTGAAAACAGTCCGAAATAGTGGCGCTGTGATCTCTGGTCCGATTCCTCTGCCCACGGATAAAGAAATTCATACGGTACTCAGGTCGCCGCATGTCAACAAAAAATCTCGTGAGCAGTTTTCACTTCGGACACATAAGAGGCTCATAGAGATATTTACACCGACTCAAAAAACAGTCGACGCTCTATCCAAATTAGAGTTGCCAAGTGGTGTAGATATTCAAGTAAAGCTCACTTAAGCGTCTTTTTCACATATCTTTTTTAAGCTAAGTTTAGATCACAGAGATCTATCAAGCATATATATTGCAAATAATTAAAGATGAACGGTTTAATTGGAAAAAAAATAGGGATGACCAGCATATTCAACGAAACAGGGAAGAATATTCCTTGTACTGTTGTTCAGCTTGGACCTAATGTTGTTTCTCAAGTTAAAACAGAGAATAGTGACGGATACAATGCAGTACAACTTGCATTCGGTGAACGAAAAGCAAGCAGAGTATCTAGTCCATTAAAAGGTCACCTTAATAGAGCAGGCGTTGATTCTGCTTTAAAAATTGTAGAATTCAGAGATTGTAGTTTGGAAAAAGCATTGGGCGACAAAGTTATTGTCGAAGATGTTTTTGCAGAAGGAGATATTGTAAATGCAATCGGAATTTCTAAAGGTAAAGGTTTTCAAGGTGTTGTAAAACGTCACAACTTTGGTGGTGTCGGCCAAGCAACACACGGTCAACATAACAGACTAAGAGCACCTGGTGCTATTGGAGCTTGTGCAACGCCTTCGAAAGTATATAAAGGAATGAAGATGGGAGGTAGAACTGGAGGTAAAAGAATCAAAACAATGAATCTTCAAGTGGTTAAAATTCTACCCGAAAAGAATCTTTTATTAATTAAAGGATCTGTGCCTGGTCACAAAGGATCTTTTGTAATCATTGAAAAGTAACCGACATGAAAGTAGATGTTTACGGAATAGATGGAAAAACAACAGGTAAATCAGTGGATTTGCCAGATGATATTTTTGGTATAGAACCAAATGAGCATGCAGTGTACCTTGACGTTAAATCAATTCAAGCTAACGCAAGACAAGGAACACATAAAGCAAAAGAAAGAGGAGAGATCAAAGGTTCTACTAGAAAGATCAAGAAACAAAAAGGAACAGGTACAGCAAGAGCTGGTTCAATTAAGAGTGGTGTGTTCAGAGGTGGTGGAAGAATTTTTGGGCCTAAACCACATGCATATTCTGTTGGCTTAAACAAAAAAGTTAAAAGAATTGCAAGAATGTCTGCATTGTCTGCAAAAGTTCAAGAAGGTACTTTGAAAGTAGTTGAAGACTTTTCTTTCGAAGCACCGAAAACAAAAGCGTTTTTAGATGTCATGAGGAATCTAGAGGTTAATAACAAACCTTTAATCGTTCTTCCTGAATTCGATAACAACGTTTTTCTTTCAAGCAGAAATATTCAGAAAGCTAATGTAATGGTGGCTAAAAACCTAAACACATTAGATATCATGAAAGCAAATTCTTTGGTTCTTTCAGTAGGAGCCATTGAAAAGATAAAAGAAACATTTACAAATAAATAGGAATGGCAAAGCAAATACTTATAAAACCTATCATTTCTGAAAAGTCGGAGTATCTGTCTGGAGACTTCAACCAATACAGTTTTGTTGTTAATAAAAAAGCGAACAAAGTTGAAATTGGAAAAGCTATTGCAGAAATGTACAATGTAAAAGTTGCATCAGTTAACACAATGGTTATGCCTAAAAAAGCAAGATCAAGAAATACAAAATCTGGTGTTTTAAAAGGAAGTATTAGTTCATACAAGAAGGCAATTGTAAAATTGGCTTCAGGTGAAGAAATCGATTTTTTCGGAGATATTTAAGCTAATAAAATGGCAGTTAAAAAACATAAACCGGTAACTCCTGGACGTAGGCATTTGATTTCAAATGCATTTGAAGAGTTATCTAATACAAGTAACAATCCAGAGAAAAGCCTTACTAAAGGTAAATCTCATTCTGGTGGTCGTAACCACGCAGGTAAAATGACTGTGCGTAACATCGGTGGTGGACATAAGAAAAAGTATCGTGTTATTGATTTCAAAAGAGACAAGGAAGGTGTTCCTGGTACAGTGAAGTCGATAGAATATGATCCAAACAGATCTGCTTATATCGCACTTGTATTTTATGCTGATGGAGCTAAGAGATATATTATCGCACCAGATAAATTGAAAGTAGGTGCGACGATTCTTTCTGGTAAAAAAGCTACTCCAGATATTGGTAACGCTTTATACATGTCAGATATTCCACTAGGTTCGTCTATTCATGCTATTGAAATGGCACCAGGTAAAGGAGCTCAATTGGCAAGAAGCGCGGGAACTTACGGTGTGTTAATGGGAAGAGAAGGAAAATATGCAATTATAAAATTGCCGAGTGGTGAAGTAAGAAGAATCCTTTTAACATGTAAAGCAACTATTGGAACAACATCGAATCCTGATCACGGTCTTCAAGTTTTAGGTAAAGCAGGTAGAAACAGATGGAAAGGAAACAGACCAAGAGTTAGAGGTGTTGCGATGAACCCTGTTGATCACCCAATGGGTGGTGGTGAAGGTAAAGCTTCTGGAGGTCACCCTCGATCAAGAACAGGTGTTTTTGCTAAAGGACAAAAAACAAGAAAATTAACGAAGCATTCAAGCAAGTTGATTATTTCAAAAAGAAAGTCAAAAAATAAAAAGTAAATAAAGGATGGCTAGATCACTAAAAAAAGGACCATACATTTACCATAAGCTTTTAACCAAAATTGAGAAAGCACAGGCTTCTACTAAAAAGTCTGTAATCAAAACTTGGTCAAGATCTTCAATGGTTATTCCAACAATGGTAGGGCTTACAATCGCCGTGCATAATGGAAAAACTTTTGTTCCAGTATATGTAACTGAAAATATGGTAGGTCATAAGTTAGGTGAGTTTTCTCCTACTAGAACTTATAAAGGTCATTCAGGAAATAGAAAATAATTAGCGTTTAAAACATTAATGCAATGGAAGCAATAGCAAAAATGAAAAGTATACCTCTATCGGCTCGCAAAATGCGATACGTGATCGATAGTATTAGAGGTAAATCTGTTGATGAAGCATTCAATATTTTAAAATTCTCAAAAAGAGAAGCATCAGAGTGGGCTGAGAAATTACTCCTTTCTGCAGTTGCTAATTGGGAAAATAAATTGGGTAACGTTTACAGTGCAGATGATTACGATCTATACGTCAAAACAGCTTTTGCTGATGACGGCGGATCATTAAAAAGATTCAGACCAGTGCCGCATGGTAGAGCACACAGAATACGTAAGCGTATGAACCATCTCACTTTAGTTGTAGCTAACAACACCGCTGTTGAAGCTGACGAAACTGAAGAAATTGATAACGAAAACACTGAAGATTAAATAATATGGGTCAAAAGACTAATCCAATAGGTAATAGATTAGGTATCATCCGAGGATGGGAATCTAATTGGTATGGTGGTAAGGACTTTGCTAAAAAAGTTGTCGAAGATGAAAAGATTCGAACTTACTTAAATGCAAGGATTCAAAAAGGTGGTATCGCAAGAATTATTATTGAGAGAACACTTAAGAGAATAACCGTTACTGTTCATACGTCAAGACCGGGTATCATTATCGGAAAAGGTGGTTCGGAAGTGGATAGAATCCGTGAAGAGCTTAAGAAATTTACTGGTAAAGATGTGCAAATAAACATCGTTGAAATCAGAAAGCCTGAGCTTGATGCTAATATCGTTGCTGAGTCAGTTGGAAAACAATTAGAATCTAGAGTTAACTTTAGAAGAGCAGCAAAAATGGCCATTCAATCTTCAATCAGAGCAGGTGCTGAAGGAATCAAAGTAAGAGTAAGTGGAAGATTAAATGGTGCTGAGATGGCACGTTCTGAAGAATTTAAAGATGGTAGAACACCATTACATACTTTCAGAGCTGATATTGACTATGCATTGTACGAAGCTTTAACTGTTTATGGTAAAATCGGTGTTAAAGTTTGGATATGTAAAGGAGAAGTTCTTGGAAAAAGAGATCTATCACCTAATGTAGGAGACGGTAAGAACTCAGGAGGAAGAGGAGGAAACAGAAGAGGTAACCAAAGAGGAGGAAACCAAAGAGGTGGGAACCAAAGAAGAGGAAGAAACGATAGAAATAAAAGATAAAATTATTTAGAAAGTGACCACCACTTTAAGTGCGGCACATTCAAATGTTGATATTAAAATAAGATAAAAAATGTTACAACCGAAACGTACCAAGTACAGAAAACAGCAGAAAGGCAGAAACAGAGGTTTGGCTTATAAGGGGAGCACTGTTGATTTCGGATCATTTGGCTTGAAAACCGTAGAAAACGGAAGGATAACCAATCGTCAAATTGAAGCCGCAAGGATTGCAATGACGAGGTATATGAAAAGGGAAGGTAAGGTATGGATCAGAATTTTTCCTGATAAACCAATCACTTCGAAGCCTCTAGAGGTAAGGATGGGTAAGGGTAAAGGAAACTTGGATCACTACGTTGCAAATATTAAGGCAGGAAGAATCATGTTTGAATTGGACGGTGTTCCAAGAGATGTTGCTTTCGAAGCACTTCGATTAGCAGCTCAAAAACTACCTGTATTAACTAAAACGGTTGTAAGACCAGATTACGCAGAATAAGCTAATAGATATAAATAAAATGGCAACTAAGAAATTTATTGAATTACAGGATTACACTGACGAGCAATTAGTAAGCGAGTTAGAGCAAACTGAAACTAATTTAGGCAAATTAAGATTTGACCATACTTTGAAAGGACTTGAAAATCCTTTGCGTCTTAGAGAAGCAAGAAAAGATGTGGCAAGACTTAAAACTGAAATTAGAAGAAGAGAAATTTCAAATATGACTTCTGAGCAGTTGGCTGAAAGAACTAAAAAAATTGCTAGAAGAAGAAATAACAGATAGATATGTCGACCATAGAAAAAACAGAAACAAATAAAAAACAACGAATAGGTGTTGTTACAAGTACTAAAATGGATAAGACAATTACCATTTCTGTAGAGCGTAAAATCAAACACCCGATTTATGGAAAATTCGTTAAGAAGACAAAAAAGTTCGTAGCACATGATGAAAAGAATGATTGCAACGAGGGAGACATTGTTAAAATAATCGAGTCTAGACCTTTGAGTAAAAGAAAAAGATGGAGACTTGTAGAAATTATCGAAAGAGCTAAATAATTAATCATGATTCAGCAGGAAAGTAGATTAAATGTTGCAGATAATTCAGGAGCCAAACAAGTACTTTGTATCAGAGTATTAGGTGGGTCTAAAAGAAGATATGCATCAATTGGCGATACAATCGTAGTAACTGTAAAAGATTCAGCACCCGGTGGTGTTAAAAAAGGAACAGTTTCTCAAGCAGTTATCGTTAGAACGAAAAAAGAAATAAGAAGAAAAGATGGTTCTTATATCAGATTCGATGATAATGCAGTGGTTCTTTTAACTGCAGCTGGCGAACCAAGAGGAACGCGTATTTTCGGACCTGTTGCAAGAGAGTTGAGAGATAGAGATTATATGAGAATTATTTCATTAGCACCAGAAGTATTATAATTTATTATTATGAAAAGTGTGACATCACATAAGACAAATAAACTTCACATCAAAAAAGGTGATAAAGTAGTGGTCATTTCAGGATCAAGCAAAAACCTTAACGAAGTAAGAGAAGTCAAAGAAGTATTCCCTAAGAAATATAGAGCGATTGTTAGCGGCGCAAATATTGCTAAAAAGCATACTAAGCCAACTGCTGAGAATCCAGGAGCAATCAATGAAATTGAAATGCCAATCCATATTTCTAACCTTATGTTAGTAGACCCTAAATCAGGTGAACCAACCAGAATAGGAAGAAAATCAGAAGGTGGAAAAAGTGTCAGATATTCAAAGAAATCAGGAGAAATAATTAAGTAATGAGTTACGTACCACAACTTAGAAAAAAATATACAGAAGAAGTTGTTCCAAAATTAATGGAACAGTTCAAGTATAAGTCTTCAATGGAAGTTCCAAAATTAGTTAAGATCAGTCTTAACCAAGGTGTTGGAGATGCCACTCAAGATAAAAAGCTTGTAGATGTTGCCGCACAAGAAATGACTATGATTACAGGTCAAAAATGTGTACAAACAAAAGCTAAAAAATCTGTGTCTAACTTTAAGTTAAGAGAATTTATGCCAATCGGTGTAAAAGTTACTTTAAGAAAAGACAACATGTGGGAATTCTTGAACAGATTAATCTCTGTAGCATTACCGCGAGTAAGAGATTTTAGAGGAATTAATGATAAAAGTTTTGATGGAAGAGGGAATTATTCTCTTGGTATCAAAGAACAAATCATTTTCCCTGAAATAGATATTGATAAGGTAAATAAAATTACTGGAATGGATATCAACTTTGTGACAACTGCGAAAACGGATGCAGAAGCGTTAGCATTGTTGAAACATTTAGGAATGCCTTTTAAAAATCAAAGAAATTAAAATCTTATGGCTAGAAAATCACTAATCGCAAGAGAAGCGAAAAGACAAAGGTTGGTTAACAAATATGCTGAGTTAAGAGCAAGATTGAAGAAAGAAGGGAAATGGGAAGAGTTGGATAAGTTGCCTAAAAATTCAAGCGCTGTTAGATTGCACAACAGATGCCAATTAACAGGTAGACCAAAAGGATATATGAGAAAATTTGGAATCAACAGAGTAACATTTAGAAAAATGGCTCTTGAAGGAAAGATTCCTGGATTAACTAAAGCAAGCTGGTAGTTTAAAATATTATTAACAATGGCAGTAACTGATCCAATAGCGGACTATTTAACAAGAATACGTAATGCACAACAAGCAAGACACAGAATTGTAGAAATTCCAATGTCTAGAATGAAGAAAAGTATTACTGAAATTCTTTACGATCAAGGTTATATTTTGAAATATAAGTTTGATGCAAACGAAGGTAAAAACGGAATCATAAGCATCGCTTTAAAATATGATTCAAAAACTAAAGTGCCTGTAATTAAAAAATTGGGACGTCACAGTACACCTGGTCTTAGAAAATATGTACCAGCAAACGAAATCCCTCGAGCAATTAACGGCCTAGGTATAAATATTGTCTCTACTTCTAAAGGTGTTATGACAGGAAAAAATGCTGTCAGAAACAATGTAGGTGGAGAATTAATTTGTTACGTACATTAAACTAAAGAAAGATGTCTAGAATTGGCAAAGCACCAATAAACATTCCAGGTAATGTAACTTTTACAAATTCAGATTCGAATCTTGTAACTATAAAAGGACCTAAAGGTGAATTGAAACAACAAATTCATCCTGATTTAACGATTGAAGTTAATGATGGCGAATTGACTGTGAAAAGACCAACGGATCAACAAAGACATCGTGCTATGCACGGTTTGTACAGATCGTTGCTAAACAATATGATAACTGGTGTATCTGAAGGTTACCAAAGACAAATGGAACTTGTGGGTGTCGGTTACCGTGTTAGCAACACTGGAAACTTAGTTGAATTCTCTTTGGGATATTCTCACCCTATATTCTTTTATGTTCCAGACGAAGTTAAAGTAACAACTTCTATGGAAAAAGGATCGCCACCAACTGTGACGCTTGAGTCACACGACCTGCAATTACTAGGTCAAGTTTGTGCGAAAATCAGAGCTTTCAGAAAGCCTGAGCCTTATAAAGGAAAAGGTGTTAGATTTAAAGGAGAGCATATTAGAAGAAAAGCAGGTAAGACTGCAGGTAAATAAATAATATCATGGGAATTAGTATTAAGCCTAAACAAAAGATTAAATACAGAATCAGAAAAAAAATCAACGGTACACCCGATGCACCAAGATTGTCTGTATTTAGAAGTAATAAAAACATCTATTGTCAAATTATTGATGATGTAAATGGTGTAACACTTGCTTCTGCGAATTCAAAGACCTTAGGGTTAGGTTCTAATAAAGATTCAGCTGTTGCAGTTGGTAAATTAATTGCAGAAAGAGCTGTTTCTAAGAATATTAGCAAAGTAGTTTTTGATCGTAATGGAAACTTATACCACGGTCGTATTAAAGCATTAGCTGATGCAGCTAGAGAAGGTGGTTTAAAATTTTAAAATTATTTATAAGATAATAGTCTGATGGCAGATAAAAGAAATAAACAAAAAGCAGTCGAAACATCCGAGTTAAAAGAAAAGTTGGTAAGTCTTAACAGGGTTGCTAAAGTAACGAAGGGTGGACGTACATTTAGTTTCTCTGCATTAATCGTCTTAGGTGACGGTAATGGTCGCGTAGGTCAAGGCCTAGGTAAAGCCAGAGATGTACAGGAATGTATTGCGAAGGCTGTAGATGACGCTAGAAAAAACTTAATCCAAGTTCCTATCATTAATGGAACAGTACCACACGAACAAAAAGGTAAGTATGGTGCAGGAAAAGTATTAATCAAGCCTGCTGCTGATGGTACCGGTGTTATCGCTGGTGGTGCTATGAGAGCTGTACTTGAAATGGCTGGTGTCCATAACGTTTTGGCAAAGTCTCAAGGGTCTTCTAATCCACACAATGTTGTTAAAGCAACAATCGATGCACTTGGAAAATTAAGAGATCCACATGAAATTGCCAGACAAAGAGGAATTACATTACAAAAATTGTTTGAAGGATAATTAACTGTTATGGGAAAAATTAAAATAACTCAAGTAAGAAGTATCATCGATAGATCGAAAAAACAAAAAGATACTGTCAAAGCGTTAGGTTTAAGAAAAATGAACCATACGGTTGAACAAGAAGCCACTCCTCAAATACTTGGAATGGTGAATAAAGTAAAGCATTTAGTAAAAGTTGAAGAAGCATAATCGCTATAAATAATAAGTAATGAAACTGCATAATTTATCTCCTGCTAAAGGATCTGTAAAAAGAAAGAAAAGAATCGCTAGAGGTCAGGGATCTGGTCACGGTGGTACTTCAACAAGAGGTCACAAAGGTGCTAAATCAAGATCTGGTTATAGCCGCAAACGTGCTTTTGAAGGTGGACAAATGCCTCTTCAAATGAGACTTCCTAAAAGAGGTTTCAATAATCCAAACAGAACTTCTTATGTCGCTTTAAACTTAAGCAGACTTCAAGAAATGTTGGATAAATACGGAATGGCAGATGTTTCTGTTGAATCACTTTACGAAAACAGATTTATCAAGAAAAATGATAAAGTAAAAGTTTTAGGAAATGGTGATTTAAATGGTAAAGTTAATGTAACTGTACATGCTATTTCAAAAACCGCTCAAGAAAAGATTGAATCTGCTGGCGGTACTGTAACAATCTTATAATATTAATCAATGGGAAAGTTTATAGAAACTATTAAAAATATTTGGGCAATAAAAGAGCTGAAGGAAAGAATCCTTTTTACGATGTTATTGCTACTTATTTATAGAGTTGGATCTTTCATCGTTTTACCTGGTGTTAATAGTAAAGCTTTGGAATTGGCATTAAGCCAAAATTCTGGCAATGATTTGTTAAGCTTAATCAATACCTTCACAGGAGGTGCCTTTAATCAAGCTGCTATCTTTGCATTAGGAATCATGCCTTACATTACGGCATCGATCATCATCCAATTACTAGGTTTCGCTGTCCCTTATTTCCAAAAACTCCAACAAAAAGAAGGAGAATCTGGAAGAAAAAAAATCACACAGATTACAAGAATTTTAACGGTTTTTATAACATTGGTTCAAGGTGGTGGTTATTTGACATGGCTAAATTCTCAACAAGGAGCTGTTCATGCAAGCTTAAGTCCATCTATATTTTGGTTTTGTAATATTATCATCCTGTCTACAGGTACAATCTTTGCCATGTGGTTAGGTGAAAAAATTACAGATAAAGGCATCGGAAACGGTGTTTCTTTACTAATCACAATCGGAATTATTGCTGCTTTACCTAGATCATTTGCAACGGAAGTTATCACACAAGTTGATGGTGGTGGATTGTTTATTCTGGTTCTTGAATTAGCAGGGTTCTTTGCTGTTGTATTAGCAACTGTTTTAATTGTACAAGGTGTAAGAAGAATCCCAATTCAATTTGCTAAGAAAATGGTAGGGAGATCTTCAGGAAATATTCCTGCTGCAGGAGCAAGAGATTACATTCCTTTAAAAGTGAATGCGTCAGGTGTTATGCCAATCATTTTTGCTCAAGCTATTATGTTCTTACCAATGACTGTTGTTGGTTACTTAAGTAAAGATGGCGAAGCGCCAAGTGATTTTATGCTGGCATTAGGAGATTGGCAATCACTACCATATAATATTATCTTCTTTTTCTTAGTTGTGATATTTACTTATGTCTATACAGCATTACTTGTTAACCCTCAGCAATATGCTGAATATTTGAAAAGACAAAATGCATTTATTCCAGGTATTAAGCCAGGAAAGAATACACAAGATTATATTGATACATTAACAACAAGAGTAACATTACCAGGATCTATTTTCCTTGGATTGATCTCTATACTTCCAGCTATCGTAGCAGTATTTGGTGTAAACCAAGGTTTCGCTCTATTCTTCGGAGGTACATCACTTCTAATCTTGGTTGCAGTTGTTTTAGATACATTGCAACAAATTGAAAGTTATTTGTTAATGAGAAAATATGACGGATTGGTTAAATCCGGAAGAATTAAAGGTAGATCTGGAATGCAGACTATCGGAGCAGGCATGTAATCGTGTTATGATACATTACAAAACTGACGAGCAAATTGAATTAATTAGAGAAAGTTGCATGTTGGTGTCAAAAACACTAGCACATGTAGCTACTATATTAAAACCTGGAACGACAGGTTTGAAAATTGATAAGGAGGCAGAAACATTTATTAGAGACCATAATGCGGTACCTGGCTTTAAAGGGTATAATGGATTTCCCGGGACTTTGTGTATATCACCAAATTCAGGAGTTGTTCATGGTATTCCAACAGACAGAGAATTTAAAGATGATGATATTATCAGCATCGATTGTGGATCTTATTTAAATGAATATTTTGGTGATTCAGCTTTTACTTTTGCAATGCCAAATGTTTCTGAAGAAGTAATGGCACTACTCGTAGCAACAAATGAATCTTTGTATAAAGGAATCGAAGCTGCAAAAGTAGGTGCAAGGATTGGAGATATTGGACATGCAATTCAATCATATACTGAAGCAAGAAACTATACAGTTGTAAGAGAATTGGTTGGACATGGGATCGGTAAGAATTTGCATGAAAAGCCAGAAGTGCCAAATTACGGACGAAGAGGGAATGGACCTAAAATTAAAAAAGGATTGGTCATTGCGATTGAACCTATGATAAACTTAGGCGTAAAAAATGTAAAACAGTCTGACGATGGTTGGACAATTGAAACAAAAGACGGTAAAGCATCAGCTCATTATGAGCATACTGTGGCCATAAAAGAGGATAAAACAGACATCCTTTCAGATCACAGCATAGTAGTCGATGCTATAAAAAATAATTCGGAAATCAAGAATATTTCGTTAAAAAAATAGATATTTGCACTCCAAAATTTTTAGATGGCAAAAAAAGACTTAATACAACAGGATGGAATCATAGAAGAAGCATTGTCAAACGCAATGTTTAGAGTGAGATTAGAGAACGATCATCTTATTGTAGCGACAATTTCTGGTAAAATGAGAATGCACTACATCCGAATTTTACCAGGCGATAAGGTAGCAATTGAAATGTCACCTTATGACTTAACAAGAGGAAGAATTACTTATAGATATAAATAACATGAAAGTTAAAGCATCAATAAAAAAGAGATCTTCAGATTGCAAGATTGTGAGAAGGAAGGGTAAGCTCTATATTATTAATAAAAAGAATCCAAGATTCAAGCAAAGACAAGGTTAATATGGCTAGGATATCAGGAGTAGATTTACCAAAAAATAAAAGAGGTGTCATTTCATTGACATACATCTATGGTATTGGACCGACAACAGCTAAAGAAATTTTAGCTAAATGTGGCGTTGACCAAAACACTAAAGTGAATGAGTGGACAGATCAAAATATTAAAGATCTGACTTCCATGATTCAGAACGATTACACTGTAGAAGGTGAATTGAGAAGTGAAGTTCAAATGAACATCAAACGTTTGATGGATATTGCTTCATATAGAGGTCTTAGACACAGAAGAGGTTTACCTGTACGTGGTCAAAGAACGCAAACAAATGCGCGTACTAGAAAAGGTAAGAAGAAAACTGTTGCAAATAAGAAAAAAGCTACTAAATAATAAATAGTATGTCAAAAGTAAAAAAAGGCAAAAAAAGAAAAGTAAATGTTGAGCCGGAAGGCATCGCATATATTAAAGCTAGCTTTAATAATATCATCATTTCATTAACTAACAAACAAGGACAAGTTATTTCTTGGGCCTCAGCTGGTAAAGCAGGATTCAGAGGTTCTAAGAAAAATACACCTTTCGCAGCTCAAATCGCCGCTAAGGATGCAGCTCAAACTGCTTACGATGCAGGTATGAGATATGCTGAAGTTCTTGTAAAAGGACCTGGTTCTGGACGTGAGTCTGCAATCAGAGCTATTGATGAAATTGGTATTAAAATTACCAAAATTAAGGATGTTACACCATTACCACACAATGGTTGTAGACCTCCAAAAAGAAGAAGAGTTTAAACAAACTAATTAAAATTAAAAAGAAGGAATTCGATGGCAAGATATACTGGTCCTAGAACTAAGATGGCGCGAAAGTTTGGAGATCCCATCTTTGGCCCTGATAGAAGTTTTGAAAAAAGAAAATACCCTCCTGGCCAACACGGGCCTTCAAAGAGAAGAAAACAAAAGTCTGACTATGCTATTCAATTATTAGAAAAGCAAAAGGCTAAATACACTTATGGTGTGTTAGAAAGACAATTTAGAAATCTCTTTGAATCAGCATCTAGAAAAAAAGGTGTAACAGGTGAGGTGCTTTTACAATTTCTTGAAGCAAGACTTGATAATACAGTTTATAGATTAGGAATTGCACCTACAAGAAGAGGAGCACGACAATTGGTTTCTCACAAACACATTCTTGTGAATGGTGTTTTGACAAACGTACCTTCTTATAAGCTGAGACCAGGCGATGTTGTTTCAGTAAGAAATAAATCCAGACATCTTGAAGTAGTGGATAATTCTATTTCCAACAAATCAGACGTTCGTAAATGGAGTTGGTTAGAGTGGAATCCAGAAAGAATGGAAGGTAAGTTTATGGAATACCCAGAAAGAGCAAGTATTCCAGAGAATATTAATGAACAGTTGATCGTAGAACTTTACTCTAAGTAATTCTGTAATTCTGAATTATTTGTTCTGCAATATTATTTGCAAGGAAATCTTTTGATAAAACTAGCTTAGAAAATAACACATGAGCATTTTAAATTTTCAGAGACCTAACAAAATATTACTAACCAAAGCAGATGACTTCGATGGTACATTCGAATTCAAACCACTAGAACCTGGATTTGGACAAACAATAGGCAACTCTTTAAGAAGAGTATTATTATCTTCTCTTGAAGGATTTGCTATCTCTGCAATAAGAATTGCAGGTGTAGATCACGAATTTTCTACAATAAAAGGTGTTGTTGAAGATGTTGTAGATATTATTCTTAATATCAAGCAAGTAAGATTAATGCCAGAAATTGAATTGGCTGATTCTGAAAGCGAAAAAATATATCTAACAGTAAGCGGAAAAGATCAATTGACTGCTGCTGATATTGAAGCACATACCAATGTATTCAAAGTAACAAATCCAGACCTTGTAATCTGCAGAATGGATCCAAGTGTAAACCTTGAGATTGAACTTTCTGTAACTAAAGGAAGAGGATATGTTCCAGCTTCAGAAACTTTAGCTAAGGATGCACCAATTGGAGTTATTCCAGTTGATGCTATTTATACGCCAATCAAAAATGTGGCTTATAAAGTAGAAAGCACAAGGGTAGGACAAAGAACAGATTATGAAAAGTTAACTATCGATATTAAAACTGATGGTACTATTCATCCTGAAGAAGCTGTTAAAGAAGCATCTAGAATTTTAATCCAGCACTTAATGTTGGTGACTGATGAAAATATCACTTTCGATACTGATAAAGGAAGAGAAGATGATATTGTAGATGAGCATATCTTACACATGAGAAAGCTTCTTAAAACGCCTCTTGAGGATTTAGATCTTTCTGTTAGAGCTTATAACTGTTTGAAAGCAGCAAAAATCAATTCACTTGGTGAAATGGTTAAATATGATACAAATGAGTTATTGAAGTTTAGAAACTTTGGTAAGAAATCATTGGTTGAAATCGAAGAGTTGCTTCAAAATAAAGGTCTTACATTTGGTATGGATCTTTCTAAGTACAAATTAGACGAGGAATAATTTTATAAGAATCGCATTGACTCATTCCTATAAGGATTGGATTCTTTTATTGTATAAATGTATTAACCACACCACTCAGATTTATAAAAGTCAATTGGTCAGAGAAGGTGAAGTGATACTAAATTATTTAAAATGAGACACGGTAAGAAGTTTAACCACTTAGGTCGTAAAAAAGGACACCGTAGAGCCTTACTTGCAAACCTTTCAATTGCACTTATTACGCACAAAAGAATCAATACGACTCTAGCAAAAGCGAAAGCGCTAAGAGTTCATATTGAGCCTCTTGTAACAAAATCAAAAACAAACACAGTACATTCACAAAGAACTGTTTTTTCATACCTTCAAAATAAAGAAGCTGTAAAAGAACTTTTCGGAACAATCGCTGAGAAAATTGGCGAAAGACCAGGGGGATACACAAGAGTTATCAAAACTGGATTCAGAAAAGGTGATGGCGCTGAAATGGCTATGATTGAATTTGTTGATTTTAATGAAGTCTATAGCAATACTAAAGAAGCTAAAAAGTCTACAAGAACAAGAAGAGGAAGAAAGAAGAAAGGAGCAGCAGCTGTTGCAGCAGCGACAACAACAGCAAAATCGGAAGAAGAATAGATGAAAATCTGTTTAAAATAAATTGAAAGGGCGATAGTGGTTACATTATTGCCCTTTATTTTTTGATCCTCTTTAGGGATCATTATATTTGTTCGAATTTTGGCAAAAGAATATGACACGCAAACCACATTTTGATGCCGTCTTACTGCTAGAGGACGGTACAGTCTTTAAAGGAAAAGCAGCTGGCTTAAAAGGAATTGGCACCGGAGAAATATGTTTCAATACTGGAATGACCGGTTATCAAGAAATTTTTACTGACCCATCATACTTTGGGCAAATTCTTGTCGCCACGAATGCACATATTGGGAACTATGGTGTAAAGGATTCTGAAGTGGAATCTGATCAAATACAAATCTCTGGATTGGTATGTAAGAACTTTACCGATCAGTACTCACGGCAAATGGCAGATCAAAACATTCAAGCTTATTTTGAGGAAAATAAAATTGTATGTATACATCAAGTAGATAGCAGGGCTATCGTAAGGCATATTCGAGATAAAGGTGCAATGAATTGTCTTATCTCAACGGATGAGCTTGACGTCGAAGTATTAAGAGAAAAATGTAAAGAAATACCATCGATGGCAGGTTTGGAATTGGCCTCAAAAGTCAGTACAAAAGATACCTATACCGTTGGAGAACCTGATGCTGACATCAAAATAGCAGTCTTAGATTATGGCGTAAAGAGAAATATTCTACAATGTTTTGCAGATAGAGGTGCATTCTTAAAAGTGTTTCCTGCAAAAACAGAAATGTCTGAACTTAATACGTTCGAAGCTGATGGGTATTTCTTATCAAACGGCCCAGGTGATCCTGCATCTATGGATTATGCTATTGCGCTCATAAAAGAATTGATGCAAACAGGTAAACCAATTTTTGGAATTTGCTTAGGTCACCAATTACTTGCATTAGCTAATGATATCCCAACATATAAAATGCACAATGGACACAGAGGAATAAATCACCCTGTTAAAAATTTAATTACAGGAAAGTGTGAAATTACAAGCCAAAATCATGGTTTTGGTGTCAGTCCTGAAGCCATTGAGAATAGTGACTTGGTGGAAGTCACACACAGAAATTTAAATGATGATACTGTTGAAGGTATTAAAGTAAAAGGAACTGACGCTTATTCTGTGCAGTACCACCCGGAGTCTTCACCAGGACCTCATGATTCAAGATATTTATTTGATGAATTCATAAATACAATTAAAACAAGTAAAAAAGGATGAGTAGAATTTCAGATGTAAAAGCGAGACAAATACTAGATTCAAGAGGAAATCCTACTGTTGAAGTAGATATTGTTACAGAAAGTGGATTTTTAGGACGAGCAGCTGTGCCTTCAGGTGCATCTACTGGTAAATATGAAGCTGTTGAATTGAGAGATGGTGATAAGGATCACTGGATGGGGAAAGGTGTTCAAAAAGCAGTTAATAATGTAAATTCTACTATACTAGAATCAATTATTGGAGAAAGTGTATTCGAGCAAAGATTGATAGATGATCGAATGTTACAATTAGATGGAACAGAAAATAAATCTGTTTTAGGTGCTAATGCCATTTTAGGTGTTTCTCTTGCCGTTGCTAAAGCTGCAGCAATGGAATCCAACCAAGCACTTTATAGATACATTGGAGGTGTGAATGCCTATACTTTACCTGTTCCAATGATGAACATCCTAAATGGTGGATCACATGCTGATAACAGCATAGATTTTCAGGAATTTATGATTATGCCGTTAGGTGCGGATAGCTTTTCTGCAGGATTGAAAATGGGCGTAGAGGTTTTTCATAACTTGAAGAAAGTGCTTAAGTCTAAAAATTATTCAACGAATGTTGGAGATGAAGGGGGGTTTGCTCCTAATATCAAATCGAATAAAGAAGCTATCGAAATCGTATTACAATCTATTGAAGCCGCAGGCTTCAGACCAGGTGAAGATATTTTTATCGCAATGGATGCAGCAGCATCTGAGTTTTATAATGAAGAAGAAAAATGCTACCATTTTCATAAGTCAACAGGCGATAAATTGACTTCTGATGAAATGGTATCTTATTGGGCAGATTGGGTAAACAATTATCCGATTGTCTCAATCGAAGATGGTTTACATGAAGATGATTGGAGTGCTTGGAAAAAAATGACACAACAATTGGGAGATAAGTTACAAATCGTTGGAGATGACTTATTTGTGACAAACACCAAAAAGTTGAAAAGAGGAATCGAAGAAAAAGCTGCGAATTCTATTTTGGTCAAAGTCAATCAAATCGGATCGCTTTCAGAAACTATAGATTCTGTGAGTATGGCTAAAGCCAACAGTTTTACTTCTGTTATGAGTCACAGATCAGGAGAAACAGAAGATACAACCATATCTGATTTGGCAGTTGCGCTTAATACAGGGCAAATTAAGACAGGATCTGCTTCAAGATCGGATAGAATTGCTAAATATAACCAGTTGTTAAGAATAGAAGAAGAATTAGGATCTACGGCATATTATCCAGGTAAGTCGATAATTAAGTCATAGTTTTAATATATTTGTACAGATTTTAGGTTCAGCCTAAAAGAACCAACCTGATTAGTAGAAAGATGTTATTATTAACTAATCAGTATAATTATGAATTTTAAAAAGATAGTTTTATCAAAACTGAATTCATTTTCATTTGCTTCATTATTAAATAAATATGCGCTGGTAACAGCCATTTTTATTGTTTGGGTCAGCTTTTTTGATAGATACAGTTTGATCAATCAAATTAAGTTATCTAATAATATTGAACAGCTTCAAGAAGCTAAAGCAGATTATGAAAGGCAATTAGAAGAAGCCCTTAAAGAAAGGGAAATTATAAATCAGGATATTGAAAAATATGCCAGAGAAAAATATCTTTTTCATAAAGACAATGAAAAAGTAATTCTCATAAAATAGAAGTAAAAGTAAACATGAGCGTTTTAGTTAACAAAGACTCTAAGATAATCGTACAAGGATTTACAGGGAAGGAAGGTACATTCCATGCTGGACAGATGATTGAATACGGAACCAATGTAATTGGTGGTGTAACTCCTGGTAAAGGTGGGCAAGTTCATCTTGATAAGCCTGTTTGGAATACAGTTGAAGAAGCAGTTCAAAAAGCCGGAGCAGATACAACTATCATTTTTGTGCCACCTGCTTACGCAGGAGATGCTATAATGGAAGCTGCCGCTGCGGGAATAAAAGTTATCATTTGTATAACTGAAGGCATTCCTGTTCAAGATATGGTTAAAGTAAAAGCCTATATCAATGATTACGATTGCAGATTGGTTGGACCTAACTGTCCAGGTGTCATTACTCCTGGAGAAGCCAAAGTAGGTATCATGCCTGGTTTCATTCATAATCCAGGAAGAATTGGTATCGTTTCAAGATCTGGAACATTAACTTACGAGGCAGTCGATCAAGTGACTAAAGCGGGTATGGGACAGTCAACTTGTATTGGAATCGGTGGAGATCCAATCCCAGGAACAACGACTAAAGAAGCTGTTGAACTATTAATGAACGATCCTGACACTGATGGTATCGTGATGATAGGGGAGATTGGTGGTAATATGGAAGCAGATGCAGCTCGATGGATTAAAGAAAACGGAACAAAACCAGTGGTTGGTTTTATCGCAGGACAAACAGCTCCAGCTGGACGAACAATGGGTCATGCAGGCGCTATTGTTGGTGGCAAAGATGACACGGCTGCAGCAAAAATGGAAATCATGGAAGCATGTGGTATTTCAGTTGTTAACTCTCCTGCTGATATTGGGGAAACAATGGCTAAACTTTTAAATAAATAAGAATTAAATATTTAAGTAAAAAAGCGCACCATATAATTTATCGTGCGCTTTTTTTATTTATAAAATTATCGCAAGCAAAAATTTGACTTCTTGATAAGTTGTATTGATATCTTCAAAACTCGGCACTTCTTCATAACCTGCATGTCTTTCATAATTAAAAAACTCTAAACCAATACTGGTATTTTTCATTATAGGGTAGTAATATTTAAATTGTAAATAAGCCTTCCTTTCAGAGCCTTTTACAAAGTTTTCTGTCTTTATAAACCAGTGATTATAAATTGATGTTAGTCGCCCGAATCGTTTAGTATTAATTAAATATTCTAATTTAAATAAGTATCCTCTACCATAAACATAATCTTTAATAAATTCATCTGGGACTTGTTCTTTTATAGCTTCTACTACGTCTGAACTTGAACTTCCAAAACCAATGATTCCTAATTGTGCAATGCCTCTAAATTGAAATTCATCAAATCTGATTCTTTTATTATAATCAATAGAAAAGGCCATTGATCCAAGCTTGAATACTTGATTTTCTAAAAAATCGTAGTGTTGTGAAAATGAAATAACTGAATCATCATTAATTAACTTGCGAAATAAAGCTGCATGTGATGTTATATTTAAAAATGCTGGTTTATCTGCTTTTGCTGGAGTTATGTCTAGCCATGATCTTAACACAAAAGCATCGAATGGCTTAAATTTTTTATCCGTGAAAATATTGCCGTAAAGCATACCAAAGTTTAGATGAAATCTTCGTGTGGCATTTGCTAACTCAGATTCTTTTGTGGGCATAGCAAAACCAAATGATAACTGAGATATTAATGGAAATGGTGTTTGCTTGCTGCCTTTAAACGAATCAGAGGTATCATCATAAAATATTGAATTCATTTGTACCATGGGATTAATAAGGGTTGCCGCAAAACCACGAAGAAATTTATTTGATCTGACTTTGTGATCTCTTAATAATAATCTGGAAAGTCGATTGGTCATTTCTCCTAAATAAACTCCTCCTAATACCGTAGTATTGATATCTATTTCACTGGCAGGTTCATTTTCTCCGAAAAATTCCCACATCAAACTTCCACCTATTGTAAAGGGTATACTTTCAAAGTAGCTATAGCCTAAAGACCTTGCTGCATTATAGTAAGCAGCTCCGTGGTAGGGGTGGGCAAAAAAGTTGGTACTGAAAGGATCTCCATCAGAAACGAACCCAGTCTTTAAATTTTCTTTCCAAGTTGCTGGTGACACTCGCGCAAACTCTGCACCTAAAGCCCAAAGGTCAAATCTATTGACAAGTATATTTAATCCAGTGATTTCAAGAGCTGGAATGCCCCATCCCTTTTTACTAACCATCTTGACTTCTGTTGAATCAACCTGACCTTTTAAAGCAAAGCAAGCGGCTAAGAATATAAATAGAAAAGTTTGTTTCATAAGTAAGTCCAATTAGGATAAAATAGTTTTGCATGAATACGTCATCAAACTTTACATAATTCAATTAATATTGTTCGCTAAGTACAAAGTATTAATAAATCTTCGGATTATATTTAGCTAAGTAATATTTGGTTGATTTGTTCAATTGAATTCTGCTTTCACAAGTCTTTGCATTAAATTCGGAGTTTATTAAGAATCTTTTGTCAATGCATCGTTACTTCGCAGAAATAGCATATAAAGGAACAGAATTTTCTGGTTGGCAAATTCAACCGAATGCGCCTACTGTTCAAGAGGTTATTGAATTGCAATTGACCAAACTTACAGGCTCTTTAGCCGGAATAGTAGGCTGTGGCAGAACGGATGCAGGAGTTCACGCTTCTCAATATTTTTTTCATTTTGATATTGACAACAGTAATTTGGATTCCAACAAACTTTGTTACCAATTAAATGCTACTTTGCCTGAATCTATTGCTGTAAAAAAAGTATTACCTGTTAAGGAAGATGCGCATGCAAGATTTGATGCAACGCAACGTTCGTATGTGTATAAATTGCATGGCAATAAGAACCCATTTTTGAAAGATACATCCTTCAAATTTAATCAGTTTAAAAACATAAATTTTAAGCAATTAAATACAGCTGCTCAATTACTCTTAAAGTATGAAGACTTCTTTCCATTTTGTAAAACGAAAACGGAAGTGGAAACTTTCAAGTGTGCTATGTCAAGATCGGAATGGGTTAGGGTCGATGAATTAAATTTAGAGTATCATGTCAGTGCTAATAGATTTCTTCGAGGAATGGTCCGACTCATCGTGGGTATGTGTTTGAATGTGAGCCTAGGAAAATTGAAATTGGAAGAAGTTAAATCAGCTTTAGACAATCAAACCAGATTAGAAACAGCTTGGTCGGTTCCTGCAGAAGGTTTATATCTTAATAAAATTGTATATCCCTATTTTGACTGATATATTATTATATACAGAATGCAAAAGTCCAAAATTGCAATACGTTTTGGAATTTATTTCAAATCAATTTGACGCAATCAAATTTATTTTAAATGATGCTTCAAATCCCCCATTAGAAAACCAATTTAATATAAAAGTCAACTACAGCAATTCAGTTCAAAATAATGCGATCAATATTTCATGTTCTGGTTACTTTAAAAATTTCGATTTAAATGAAGATCCATCATTAGAACGAGATCTCACCTTTGAAAATGGAAAGTCAAACTTTGATTTTTTAGCAGCCATATTTTTTCTGCTTTCTAGAGTGGAGGAATACCGTGATAATCCGAGAGATCAACACGGGCGATTTCAGTCATCAAGTAGTCTGACTTCAAAATTGGATCTTTTAAAATATCCAATCATTGACGAATGGATTCAGGCGTTTGAGAAAAAAATATTAGAAACTTTTGGTATTAAACTTCAAAAAAGAAATGGGTATTCCTTTACTTCAACAATAGACATTGATCATATATTTGCATACCGTTCAAAGCCTTACTTTGTTAAAGTTGGTGCTTTTGTCCGTGACTTATTTACACTAAAGTTTCAAAGAATAAAGGATCGATTTTTGGAGTCTGATCCTTATGATACCTTTGACTATTTAGTTGAAGTCAATAAAAATAAAGGAAGTAATAACAAAGCATTTATATTGACTTCGGAAAGGGGGAAATTTGATAAATCCTTACATCCTTCGCATAAAGAATTTATCAGTAAAGTCAAAAGTCTGTCTGAAAATTTCAACATTGGCATTCATCCCTCATATCAATCAGGATTAGATTTAGAAAAATTAGAAAAGGAAAAATCTGACTTAGGAAAAATTGTAAATTCAGATATTGTTGATTCAAGGCAACATTATTTAAAAATGAATTTGCCTGATACTTATCGAAACTTGATAAAGGCTGGAATCACAAATGATTTTACGATGGGATATCCAGATAAAGTAGGGTTTAGAGCCGGTACTTCTCAATCTTTTGCTTGGTATGATCTTGAGTCTGACCACAGTACGGAACTCACTATTCATCCCTTTGCAATCATGGATGTCACTTTAAAACAATATCTGAAGTTAAATAAGGAGGCTGCTATCTCTTTAAGCAAGCGAATCATAGACAGCATTCGTAAAGTTGATGGTCAATTTATTTTGATCTGGCATAACAGCTCTTTTTACCATTCTGAAGGTTGGAAAGACTGGAAAGAAATTTATGAGGAAATTTTATCTTACGCTAAAATCGATTGATTATGGGTGTTTCACCAACTGTATTGATTATAACCATCACCACTTACTTTTTACTTCTGTATGCTATCTCGTATTTTACAAGTAAAGGTGCTGATACGAAGACATTTTTTAATGCAGATAAGCAATCTCACTGGTTATTGGTCGCCATCGGCATGATAGGCGCCTCCCTTTCAGGTGCAACATTTATATCTATTCCTGGAAAAGTGGGTGCCAGTGGATTAAACATGGCATTTTCATATATGCAAGTCGTCATGGGATATCTGATGGGCTATGCTTTTATAGCTATGGTGTTATTACCTCTTTACTATAAGCTTAATTTACTGTCAATCTATGAATACCTGGAAAAACGATTCGGTGTCGTCTCATATAAAATGGGTGCCTTTTTCTTTATTATATCTCGTATCGTTGGAGCATCATTTAGGCTTTTCTTGATGACAATTGTTTTACATCCATTTGTTCTTGAACCTTTAGGTGTTTCGTTTGAAATGACTATTCTGATCACATTGATATTAATTTGGGTGTACACTTTTCGAGGAGGCATTAAGACGATTGTATGGACTGATACTTTACAGACGGTTACCATGTTGTTGGCTGTGGCGTTGACCGTATATTTTATAATTGGAGAACTGAATATTGGGTTCTTTGATATTAAAAGCGAAATTGTCAAAGCAGATATGTCGCAGATGTTTTTCTTTGAAAACGGATGGGCTGATAACAATAATTTCTTTAAACAGTTTTTATCTGGTGCACTGATTACAATTGTGATGACAGGATTGGATCAAGATATGATGCAGAAAAACTTGACGTGTCGATCATTGAAGGATGCGCAAAAAAACATGTTTGTATTCAGCATCATTTTAGTAGTTGCAAACCTATTATTTTTGACACTTGGAGCAATGCTATACATTTATGCGAGTCAAAAGGGAATAGCTATTCCAGAGAGTACAGATCAATTGTATCCTTTGATAGCACTTGAAAACTTACCTTCTTTTGTTGGAATCGTATTTATCATTGGCCTCATTGCTGCAGCTTATTCAAGTGCTGATTCAGCATTGACTTCATTAACAACTTCTTTCTGTATTGATTTTTTAGATTTTCAGAAAAAAGAAAGAACAGAAAAAGAAAAGAGAAAAACTAGGTTGATAGTGCATGTTGCATTTACAGTCATCTTGTTTATCAGCATTTCTATTTTCAATCAACTTAATAATGATGCGGTCATAAATAATTTGCTTAAAGCAGCAGGTTATACTTATGGTCCATTACTTGGTCTTTTTGCCTTCGGCCTTTTTACAAAATTAACAGTTAAAGACAAATGGGTTTGGATTGTCGTTTTATTATCCCCGTTAATTTCAGCTTATTTAGACTTGAACTCCGAAACTATATTTAATGGTTTCAAATTTGGTTTTACCATTCTTGCATTGAATGGTTTAATTACATTCTTAGGATTGTTGTCGTTGTCAGTTAAGACTTCTAAGTAAACAACAGGAATACTGTTTTAAGTGAAATACTCACAGTTATTAAAATAACAATAAAGCTCAGGATGTTTTTTGTTTTGCTGTTAATATGCTGATCCATAATTTTGGGATCGTTACAAATTGATAATAGAAACAATGCGATCAATGGTAAGAGCAAAGCATTGGCAATTTGTGCAAACTTAATAATGGTTATAGACTTGAAGCCAACTAACGAAAAGCCGATACCTATGACTAAAACAGAAATCCAAACTGCTCTGAATTTGAAGGATTTTTCATCCTCCCAGCCAAATAATCCTTTAGCGGCATAAGC
>JABDKX010000198.1 GCA_013001975.1 Saprospiraceae bacterium
GAAATAATACCCTTTCCTAGCGAAGAAGTTACGCCACCCGTAACGAAAATATATTTGGTCATAATAAAAATTAGGTTCAGCCTACAGAATTTTCAATACGGGATACAAAGGTAATCAAAACAATTGCATTTACAATCTCACAGATAGCTTGATTTATCCTCAATAACGATTTTTAATACTGTATAAATATCAACGCGTCTTGACATAGCCATCAATTTGACTATTTACATTGAAAATCCCTCCACTATTTGCCATTTTTCGCTCTTTATTATATAAATTAATCTCATTATTTAAATTAATCACAATCTGATGAAAAAACTGTTTTTATTATTTCTCTCTTTTCTAAGTATAAATATGGTGGCCCAACAAGATCAAGGCTACCAACAACCTTCCAAACCAATCCTCGACTTGGTCGATATTGAACTCGCTCCCGGAGTCAGAATGGATGAAGACAAAACCTATATGATGCTGACATATAGAAATCAGTATAAAACGATTGCTGAACTTTCAGAACCTGAAATGAGATTAGGCGGATTAAGAATTAACCCAAAAACAAACATTGGATCTAGGACCAATTATATCAATAACTTAAAAATGAAGCATCTCAATACAAAAGATGACCGCGTCATTCAAATTGAAGGACTTCCTGAAAATGCACGATTGGCGAATTTCGCTTACTCACCAGATCAATCAAAAATCGCGTGTACCAACACGATTGAAGACGGTGTTGAATTATGGTTGGTTGATATTCTAAATGCGTCCGCAAGAAAACTAACTGATGCCACTATAAATGCAAACACTCGTGATGTCATCAATTGGATTGAAGATTCAAAATCAATGCTCGTCAAAATGCTGCCTGAAGAAAGAGGAACCTTGATAGATGTAGCTTCAGCTATTCCTGACGGTCCAACCATATCTGTTAGTGATGGCAAGAAGGCACAAAACAGGACTTATCAAGATTTACTTCAAAACAAACAAGACGAACATAACTTTGAAGTATTAGCGACTTCTACAATTGCCAAAGTCAGCATTGATGGGCAAGTTGAAAACTGGTTAGAAGCTGATATGTATACCTCAATCAGCTTTTCACCTGATGGATCATATGTGATGGTCAGCAAAGTCGGAAAACCATTTTCCTATTTGGTACCTTACAGAAGGTTTCCAAGTACTTCTATAATCTATGATAAAGATGGAAACGCTGTTGAAACAGTTTTAGATGTTCCGCTTATTGAAGATCTGCCAAAAGGCTTCATGGCCGCTAGAAAGGGAAGAAGGTCTATGCGTTGGAGGGCTGACAAACCATCATCTTTGGTATTGCTGTCGCTCTGGATGGCGGAGACCCTAATGTAGAAGTAGAATACAGAGATGAAGTGTTTGAATTGGAAGCGCCATTTAATGGCACACCACGAAGCATGTTTAAAACTATAAACAGATTCAGTGGAATCACTTGGGGTCACGACAACATAGCAATAGCCTATGATTATTGGTGGAATAATAGAAACTCTAAAATGTACACATTCGATCCTTCTAAAACAAACCAAGAAGCAAAATTAATTTCCGATAGAAATTATCAAGATGTGTATAGCGATCCTGGCAACTTTGTAACTCATAGAAATAAGTACGGCAACTACGTCCTGGCTCTAGATGGCAGTAACGCTATGCTAATAGGCGATGGCTATACAAAAGATGGTCAGTTTCCTTTCTTAGACATGATGAACCTTGAAAAAGGAACCAAGAAAAGAATGTACCAATCCAGTTACACCGATCGCATTGAAGACATCAGAGATTTTGACGTCAAGAAAAATAAAATGCTCGTTCGCATTGAATCAAAGAGTGACTACCCAAATTACTACTTCAGAGATATGCGAACCAATAAGTTAACACAAATCACACACTTTGAAAATCCTTTCGAAGCCATTCAAGATGTTCATAAAGAAGTGATCACTTATGAAAGAGAAGATGGGTTAGAATTAACAGGAACTCTATACCTTCCAGTAGGATACAACCAAAAGAAAAAAGAAAAAATGCCTATGATTCTTTGGGCATATCCAAGAGAATTCAAGGATAAGTCAAGTGCGTCTCAAAGCACTCAAAATCCTAATGAATTTACGTATCCATACTACGGATCACCAATTTACTGGGTAAACAAAGGGTATGTTGTGCTTGATGATGCTGCCTTCCCTATCGTTGGTGAAGGAGAAGATCAACCCAATGATTCATTCAGAAAACAATTGGTTGATAATGCGAAAGCAGCCATCGATGCTGTAGATGATCTGGGCTATATCGATAGAAACCGTGTAGGTGTTGGAGGACATAGTTATGGTGCATTTATGGTAGCTAACCTTTTGAGTCACTCCAACTTATTTGCCGCAGGAATTGCCAGAAGTGGTGCATACAATAGAACGTTAACACCTTT